>CAYLNF010000113.1:0-1561 GCA_964385165.1 uncultured Sulfurimonas sp. | reverse complement strand
GATGCTAACTCTAACATCTCATCATAAGAGATTTTATCTAGTTTTTTAGCTTTTGGTTCTATACGTGGGTCTGTTGTGTAGATTCCACTAACATCAGTATATATCTCACATAGATCAGCTTTTAAAGCACCAGCAACTGCAACAGCACTTAAATCACTTCCACCACGACCTAATGTTGTTACATTACCATCAAGAGAAACACCTTGAAAACCAGCAACTACAACAATTTTTCCATCTTTAAGAGCAGAGTTCATAGCCTCTGGATTTATCTCTTCGATTCTAGCTTTTGTATGATGGTTATCTGTAACGATTCCAGCTTTTTCTCCACTCATAGAAATAGCTTCAAAACCCATCTCTGTTAAAGCGATAGCAAGAAGTGAAGCAGTAACTCTTTCACCTGAACTTAAAAGCATATCCATCTCAGCACGAGCTGGATTCGATGAAAAACTTTCAGCATAACCAACAAGTTTATTTGTTTCACCACTCATAGCAGATACAACAACCACTACATCATTACCAGCTTTTTTAGTTGCACTTACACGGTTAGCCACATTTTGGATTCTTTCTAAATCCCCAACACTTGTTCCACCAAATTTTTGAACTATTAGCATCTTATAATAATCCCTCTTCTTTAAAATAATTTATAACTTTCTCATACACAGGTTTTTTAAAGTGTGCTGTTAAATTTAAAACATCATCAACACTTACAAATTTATAATCATTAAATTCTGGATGCTCTGTTTCTATATTTATAGTAGCACCCTCTTTTAATTTAAGTAAAAAATATCTTTGAGTTTGACCAATATATGGTTTCATTTTTTCAGCTATTTTTTGTGGAAAATCATAAGATATCCATTCAGGATACTCTGAAACAACAGTTGCTTCTTTTGTTCCTATCTCCTCTTCAAGCTCACGGAAAAGAGCTTCTTGAACCTCTTCCCCTTTATCAATTCCACCTTGAGGAAACTGCCATATATCAACTAAATCATTTCTTTGTGCTACAAAAATCTCTTTTTTTTGAGGATAATTACTAGAAACAACAATCATCGCCACATTAGGACGATACAAATCTTTTTTACTCATATAAAAGCCTATGTTATAATTAAAGCGATTATACAAAAAATGCAATTAAAAGAAGATAAGTGAGTGTATTAGTACAAAAAGTGTTGTTATGTTTTATTGTGCTGAGATGGTAAGGGAAGTCATATACTGAATAATCAATAAATTTAATTTTTGTCTTTTCAAAATATCTAAAAAGTAGTTTTATCCTCTCCATATTGAGAAGATATAAAGCTTTCAAGCTCTGGATTAGTTATCTGTATAGTTTACATTTTATCTACTCCAAATTAATATAAAAAAGTCTAATATAAATTAAATAGATATATAAAATAATTTATACTCTCATACTAAATAAATTACTCTTTGAAGATTCTACAATATATTAGGTTAAGTTAGACTACTGAAAATGATTAAAGTTCGTATTATTGGAGTTTGTTAGATTATGAGTTGGTGGAGCTGTGGAGAATCGAACTCCAGTCCGAAACCACGCTACTCCTAACCT
>CAYLNF010000112.1:0-1573 GCA_964385165.1 uncultured Sulfurimonas sp. | reverse complement strand
TTTTGAGCATGAACAGCATCTAAGATAGTTAATTTAGACATATCACCCAGATATGCCTCCTTACCATCATTTATGGCCTCTTGAACATGTTTTGGTGAGTTATCTATTATCACATAAGGAGCATCTAACGCATCTAAATGTTGAGACACAAACTTACCAACTACACTATATCCACAAACAATAACATGATCTGCTCTTGAAGCAAATTGAGATGATTCTGGAGCCATATATTTTTCATTTCTCAAATAATCAACAAAAGGGCTAATCTTACTAATAAAGAATGGTGTTATCATCATAGATAAAATAACAACTAAAATAAATAATGATTCTAACTCTTTATCTAAAAGCCCACCTGATGAAGCTACTGCGAAAATTACAAAAGAGAACTCACCAACTTGAGAAAGAGCCAAAGCTGTTTTTAGAGATACAGCATGAGATGATGTAAAACGGAGTAACATATACATAATAACAGTTTTTAAAACTAATGTTAATAAAAATATCCCTGCTATTGTTGGAAAATTTTCAAAGAAAAATACAACATCTATTTTCATACCCACTATGATAAAAAATGTACCAAGTAAAATATCTTTAAATGGTGCGATATCTATCTCAACTTTATGATGATACTTTGTCTCAGCGATAATCATACCAGCTACAAAAGCCCCTAAAGAGTATGTAAAACCCATAACTGAAGCTAAAAGGGAAGCTGATATAACAATAAAAAGAACAGAACTCATAAAGAGTTCATCTAATTCACTAGAGGCTGAAAAATGGAGTAACCATGTCATAACCCTTTTACCAACAATAAACAAAACACCTATAACAACAATAGCACTAAGAGCAGTATCTCTTAAAATTATCCCTAAAGATTGATCCCCCTCATTTGTTAAAAAACCCAGAAGTATCAAGATAGGAATCACAGCTATATCTTGAAATATCAAAATACCAGTAGCTCTTTGACCATAAGGGCGATAGATCTCTTTTGAACTTTTTAGATAACTAAGAACAACTGCTGTTGATGATAAAGCAAAAGCTAATGATAAGATTAAAGATGCCTTATCTTCGAGGTTAAAGATATAATGGCTTATAGCATAAACAACTAATGCCGTAAAACCAACCTGCATAGAACCATTTAAAAATATCTCTTTTCTCATACTATTCATTTTAGATAAAGAGATCTCTAAACCTATCGTAAACATTAAAAATACGATACCAAACTCACCTATATGTTCAAGCGTTTTAGAATCTCCTAAACCACTAGAATCAAAAGCATAAACTAAAATTGTACCTGTTAAAATGTACCCTATAATTTGGGAAACACCTAACCGTTTTAAAAAAATATTTATAATTGTTGAAACACCTAGTGCTATAACAATATATAAAAGCATCGAATCCATAAACAACCCTCATAATCTAATTGAAGTATTATATACTAATTGAGACTACTAACTCCTTATAGAGATTTTAAGAGATTTTATAATATAATCGCGAATTATTAATATAATTATGGAGCATATCATATGACTAAATACATTTTTGTTACCGGTGGAGTTTTAAGCTCTCTTGGAAAAGG
>CAYLNF010000111.1:0-1682 GCA_964385165.1 uncultured Sulfurimonas sp. | reverse complement strand
GAACTAAATATACTGGTGAATCTCAAACTCTAAAAGGGCTTTACTCTTGTGGTGAGGCAGCTTGTTGGGATATGCACGGCTTTAACCGTTTAGGTGGTAACTCTGTTAGTGAAACTGTTGTGAGTGGTATGCTTGTAGCTGAATATATTAGTGATTTTTTAGATAGTGATGAGAGTGATATAACCATTGATACTAAAAATGTTGAGAAATTTTTGAAGATAGAACAAGATAAGATAGACACACTTTTATCTAAAGAGAATGGTGAAGATGCTTATAAACTTCGTCGCCGTATGGAAGAGATAATGATGGAAAAAGTTGGAATCTTTAGAAATGGTAATGATCTTCAAGATGCTGTAACAGAGTTAGAGGAGCTTTTAAAAAGAAGTAAAAATATAGAGGTTTTTCGCTCAAAATCTCGTGCTTCAAATCCAGCATTAGAGAATGCTTACAGAACACAAAAGATGATAAAGATCGCTTTAACTGTTGCTTATGGAGCATTGCTCAGAACAGAAAGTAGGGGTGCTCACTCTAGGGAAGATTACCCAAAAAGAGATGATGCTAACTGGTTAAAAAGAACCATTATGAGTTGGGGTGATGAGAGTGATACTATGCCAACTGTTAGTTATGAAGAGATAGATATATCTACTATGGAACTACCTCCCGGTTTTCGTGGATATGGTAAAGATTTGACACAACACCATGATAATACAAAAGTGAGACAAGAGGTTGTAGATAAGATGAAAGAGGAGTTAGAATCTAAAGGTGCTAACCGTTTTGAGATTCAAAATGAGCTAATGCCATTTTTAGATAAACTACCTAAAAAATATCGTGGAAGAAATGAGAGATTTGGAGAGATATAGTTATGTTAGCGATAAAGATAGATAACAAAGATTTAGAAAACTCTTTTTTAGAGTTTGCTAAAGACAAAAAAGATACTTTAGATAATCTAGTTTGTGAAGCTATAAAGTATTTTTTAGAAACAAAAGGTAAAAAACAGATAAATTATCAAAAAAAGGATATTAAAAATCATATAAAAAAAATATCAAGAAAATATGATGAAACATTATGTAAAGATAAATCTTTATCTCATATAGAAGATAGTGCTGAATTTATACATAATCTTAGAAGAACAAACTAATGATATTTTTAGATAGCTGTATAGTTATAGATTTTTTAAATGGAAAACTAGATTTATCAGAGATAGATCATTTTTGTATTAACTCCATAGTTGATATGGAGATTATAGCAGGAGCTAGAGATAAAAGAGATCTACACACTAGCAATAAGAAAATGGTAGATTTCAATCTTATTGATGTTGAACAAGATATATTAGATTTGGCAAGAGAGTTGATGTTTATCTATAAATTATCACATAATATGAGTATTTATGATGCTATCATAGCATCAACTTGTCTAGTATATGATTTAGAACTATATACACATAATAAAAAAGATTTTAGGTTTATACCTGAGATTAAATTATACAATAGAGGGTAAGAGATGTCTGAAGATATTAAACCAAGAATTTTAAAAATAAGCATACTTAGATTTGATCCACACGATCCTGAGGATTTTCCACATATGGAGACTTTTGAGGTGGAAGAGGCTGATGGGATGACTCTTTTTGTGGCTCTTAATGAGATAAGGGAACATCACGATAATTCACTTAAGTTTGATTTTGT
>CAYLNF010000110.1:0-1830 GCA_964385165.1 uncultured Sulfurimonas sp. | reverse complement strand
AATGGAACATCAGCTTCACCAGCAACAGCTTTAGCTAAAAGAGTTTTACCAGTACCAGGAGACCCAACAAGTAAAACACCTTTAGGAATCTTAGCACCAATCTCAACATAACGACCAGGATGCTTCAAAAAATCAACAATCTCTTGAACCTCCTCTTTAGCCTCTTCAACACCAGCAACATCATCAAATTTTGTTTTTGGTTTCTCTGAGCTTACCATCTTTTTTGAGTTACCCATACCAAGGATTCCACTACCCATAGATTTTTGCATACGACCAGCAAAAAACATCCAGATTCCCATAATAATCAAGAATGGAAACATCCAACCAAACATATCTGTAAACCAGTTAGTTTCGCTAAACCCCTCATAATCTATCTTTTTCTTATCTAAAGCCTCTATAAGTGTAGTATCACCTCTAACTATTCTAGTTGTATATACCACTCTACCATCAGTAGATATAGCTTTTATAAATGTTTGACCAATCTCCACTTTTTGAACAGATTTGGTATCTACTAAATCTTTCATTTGTGAATAACTAACCTGTTTAGTTCTTTTAGCAGTTTGCATAGAACCATTTAATGATGCTTCATCACCAATAAGAGTTTTAAACACTAAAATAATTACAATAGAAAAAATCGCAAAAGTTACTAACGGATTTTTGTTAAAAAAATTATTCTCATCATTATTGTTATTTTGATTATCCGACATATCTATTTATCTAACCTTTTTTTTAAAATAAGTGTAACCCATTCATCTTCAGTTATTCTCTCTATAACTTCACAATCTTTATAAAAATTCATCACTTTCTTTTCATATTTATCTAAAATTCCAGAGATAATCAAGATAGAATCATCCCCCATAGCATCTTTAAGATCGTTTGCTATAAAAGTCAAAACATCTGCCACTATATTTGCGACAACAATATCGTACTTTTTATCTATTAAAGAGCAAGAACCCTCCCAGATATTTGAGTAGTTTATGTTATTTAACTTAGCATTTTCAATACTATTTTCAACAGAAACTATATCTGTATCACAAGCATCAACAACAGCACCAAGTTTTACAGCAGCCATAGCTAAAATACCACTACCACACCCTACATCTATAAGAGTATCATCTTTTTTAACATACTTAGAGATAGCTCTTAGTGCTGAAGCGGTTGTTGGATGGTGACCTGTCCCAAAAGCTAAAGCTGGGTCAATCATAATGTTAATTAATTCTGGATTTGGCTCATCCCAAGTTGGATGGATATAAAACTTATCTATCTGTAACGGTTTTATACTTTTTTGGTAAACATCAACCCAATCACTATTTTTAAGTTTAGATTGAATACACTCCATATCGATAGTTTCACCTAACGCTTTTTGTAAGGCTTCACAAAACTGCTCTAGTCCCCATATAATAGTGTCTAGTTCATCTTCACTTCGTATAATAAACCCATCATCAGTCTCTTCAAATCCAACAGGTAAAGTATCTGCTAAAAAATCTGAAAAGAGTGATGGATGAGATGAAACTTTAACTACTAATTCGTAGTAGTATTCCTGCATTAGTCAGCAACACCCATTACAGCACCAAGTTTCTCTTTAAGAATTTGAGGAGTAAAAGGTTTTACTATGTAGTTATTTACACCAGCTTTAAGTGCTGTAATAACTTCAGTTTTTCCACCCTCAGTTGTAACCATAATAATAGGTGTATCTTTAAAACGCTCATCAGCACGAACTTTTTGAACTAATTCAAGACCATTCATTTCAGGCATATTCCAGTCAGTGATAAGCATATCAATATCTGGATTAGCATCCATTTGAGCCCAACCCTCAACACCATCAGCACC
>CAYLNF010000109.1:0-1841 GCA_964385165.1 uncultured Sulfurimonas sp. | reverse complement strand
CTTAACTTACTCTGCTAAAAACCGTTCTGCTGCTTGTCGTATCCCTTATGGTGCGGGTGAACCAGCAACTAGACTTGAGATGAGATTCCCAGATTCTGCTGCTTGTCCTTACTTAGCATTTGCTGTAATGATGATGGCTGGTCTTGATGGTATCAAAAACGCTACTGTTCCTGTTGGTCCAATGGATGAAGATCTTTTCGAATTATCTTTAGATGAGATTCGTGAGAAAAATATCCCTCAAATGCCTCATACATTAAGAGAAGCACTTGAAGGTCTTATCGCTGATAACGATTTCCTTAAACCAGTATTTACTGAAGAATTTATCAACGCTTACCAACATTACAGATTCGAAAGAGATGTATGGCCAGATGAAGGTCGTCCAACTGCTTACGAATTTAAAACAACTTACCAATGCTAATAGCATAAATTGTTTTTTCTCTACCCACATTTTTGTGGGTAGAATCCCCCTCCTCCATCCACAAACCTTTTACATCAAGTTATAAATAATTTTCTTTTGCTATAATAAATAAAACTATTTGTACAGAAGTGTGATGAAAAAAGATGATAATCAAGAACTAATTGACGATATTGTTAAACTATCTACAAAATGTGATTCAGAGTTATCTCAAAAGGTAGATCAACTTATATCTATCTATAATACACAAAAAAAAGAGTATGAAAAATCTGTAAAGCAAACCAACTTTTTTCTAAAAAAATGGGACAAGAGTAATATTCTAGCTCAAGAGCGAGATCAAAAAAAAGATAAAATGATTGAACAACAATCAAGATTAGCTGCTATGGGTGAGATGATGGATGCTGTTGCCCATCAATGGAAACAACCACTAAATGCTATAAGTATGGTTAGTGAACTTTTAAAAGATGATTTTCAACATGGTGAAGTAAACCAAGAATATATTGATGATTTAGATTCAACAATACACCTACAAATAGATCATATGGTAAACACACTAAATGAGTTTAGAAACTTTTTAAGACCAACAACAAATGATTCTTTTTTCTACATAAATGATGTTATAGATACTGTAAAAGTGCTGTTAAAAGATGAGCTTATTACACAAAATATAAATATTAACCTAAACCTAGATGAAAATATACAACTCTTTGGAAATCAAAATGAGTTTAAGCATCTATTTATAAACCTCATAAATAACTCTATCGATGCGTTTAATGAAAACAATATTATAACTAGAGGTATATCTATAAGATGTTATAGTGAAGATGGAAACATATATATAGAGCTAGAGGACAATGCTGGTGGTATCAAAGAGGATATTATCCAAGATATATTTAAACCTAATGTTACTACAAAACCTGAGGGTAAAGGTACAGGTATAGGGTTATATATGAGTTCCCAAATTGTGAAAAAAAATAATGGCAACATAAATGTTCACAACACAAAAAATGGCGCTTTTTTTACAATTATCCTTAAACAAAAAACTGTTTAACTAAAAATATCTTCCTCTAAACACAAATTTGATATAATTCCGAAATAGTAATAAAGTGCCTGACTATAATAAATAATATAGTTAACAATTTTAAAAAGTGATAGTTTCAAGGCAAATTTATCTTGGCGATACTAGTATCGTTAAGATAAGTTTAACGAAGAAAATGTCTCTTTTTAAAGTTGCCATCTATGTGAGAAGATAAGCTACAATTTACTTCGTTGAAAATCCTTTAAGCTACTAGTAGCTCATACGGAATTTCGCCTCGTAACTCATAGCTTATCTTCTCATTAACTGTAATATTTATTATAATCAGGCACTTAAAGTAAGAGTGTTACTGTTAAATTTCAAGTCATAAAGGATTCACAATGAATCAAA
>CAYLNF010000108.1:0-1933 GCA_964385165.1 uncultured Sulfurimonas sp. | reverse complement strand
CAGATAACTTATGGTTTGCTAATTGTTCTTCAATATTTTCTAATTGTTGGCTCACAGGAAGTCCTTAGTTGTAAATAACCCCAGCTTCAGCGATAAGAAGATAGTTCTAGTTCTAGGCAGATTTATGTAGGACTAGTTTATCTAATCCAAATGAATCTAACGACGAAATAGAGCTATCTTCTTATCGCCCGAAGGGAAGTTTAAAAAGAGGGCTACTGCTTCGTTAGAAATTCTTGAATTAGCATAGCTAGTCCTACAAATTTCTGCCTTACATTAGCCCTCTTTTTAAGCTTCTGAAGTTTGGGTTATTTACAACTAAGGACTTCAGGTCCTAAAATTTGGTTTTAAATGGAGATTATATCTTAATTGTGGTAAAAATTATTTTAATAGGGATAAATATTTTGATTATAGATGAGCTATCGTTTAAAATCATCTTCGATTCTAACGATATCATCTTCACCTAAGTAGTCACCTATCTGAGCCTCTATCATAACTACTGGGATTTTACCCTCGTTTGATAGTCTATGTATATCGCCCATCTTTATATATGTAGATTCATTTGCTCTTAGTAAAAATGTTTTATCGTTAACTGTTACAGTAGCTGTTCCACTTACTACTATCCAATGTTCATTTCTATGGTAGTGTTTTTGTAAAGACAACCTTTTACCAACTGATACTACGATTCTTTTTATCTTATAGTGTGGGTTATCTTCTAATATGGTGTATGTTCCCCATGGTCTATGTGCTGTTAAATGGATGTTGTGTAGTTGGGTATCTTTTCTGATCTCTGCTACAACTTTTTTCACTTTTTGTGATGAACCTTTTTTAGAGATAAGCAAAGCATCTCCACTATCTACCACTATCAAATCCTCAACATCAACTGTTGCGATTTTTCTCTCTTTTCCGTAGATAAGATTGTTTTTACTATCTATGGAGATGTGGTTCTCATTTATGGTGTTGTTGTTTTCATCTTTTGGTAGTTCATCATAAAGAGCATCGAAACTTCCTAGATCTGACCAACCTATGTTTGATGGTATAACTTTTACTTTTGATGATTTTTCCATAACGGCATAGTCGATAGAATCTTCATCTATCTTAAGCATATCTTCGTGTTTAATTCTTATCAGATTATCTTTATGTGTGTTGTTTAATGCTTCTTTTGATGTTTCATATATGTTTGGTGAGTATTTTTTCAACTCATCTAAAAAAACACCAGCTTTAAAACAAAACATCCCACTATTCCAGTAGTAGTTACCAGCTTCTAAGTAGCTTGTAGCTCTCTCAAAATCTGGTTTTTCGTGAAATGCTTTTACACTCAAGCCATCAGATTCTATATAACCAAAACCAGTTTCAGCAAATGATGGTGTGATTCCAAAAGTAACTAAGTTATCATCTTGTGCTAACTCTTTTGCTTGAGCTAAAACTTTTTGGTACTCTTTTTCATCTTTTATGAGATGGTCGCTAGGGGTTACTAACACTATCTCTTGTGGGTCTAGTGCTAAACAAGCTAAAGCTATCGCTGGAGCTGTGTTTCTACCAACAGGTTCTAAAAGGTACTTAGAATCCTCCTTGTTTAACTCCTCTAGCTGATCTAGTGCTAAGAAGTATTGTTCAGCATTTGAGATGATAAACTCATTTTCACAAAACTTTTGATTTCTCTCAACCGTTAGTTGAAAAAGAGACTTATCATCAAATAGCTTAACAAACTGCTTTGGCATCAAAGATCTACTTATAGGCCAAAGCCTAGTACCACTACCACCACATAAAATAATATTTGTCATACTAATGAGCTGAACGGTTAAAATAAGATGCTATATCTTTAGCAAAATAAAAAAAAGTTACACCTAAAATACTCATAATGATACCTGCTACTCCAAAAAAACTAGCTTCCATCTTTTGCCTCCAATAAACTGCTGATAAAGATAAGTAATGC
>CAYLNF010000107.1:0-2028 GCA_964385165.1 uncultured Sulfurimonas sp. | reverse complement strand
GCTGATGCTGTTTTATATACTGGTTCTTTAGTTCCAAAAGAGATACTTACTTGGTGTAAAAGTGATGCTATCATAGAGGATTCTCAAGGGATGAAATATCCTGAGATTTTTGCTTTTTTAGAGAAATATAAAGATAAAATAGTGGCTCGTGTTCATACAGGTGACCCCTCTATATTTTCAACCATAGCTAAACAGATAGAGTTTTTAAATACTAAGAATATCTCCTATCAAGTGATTCCTGGTGTGAGTGCTGCTTTTGGAGCAGCTTCAAGTTTAGGCATAGAGTACACGATTCCCGGAGTTTCACAAACCATAGTTTTAAGTAGAGTAGCAGGAAAGACACCAAACCCTGAGAGTTTAAGAAATATCCTAAGTTTAAAAAACTCATCTTTAGTTTTTTATCTCTCAATTTTACTACTAAAAAAACTAAAAAAAGAGGCCTTAGAGATGGGTTACTCACCAGATACACCTTGTTGGGTAGTTGAGAAAGCTACTTGGGAAGATGAAGCGATATATAAAGGAACTATCTCAAATATAGAGGAGCAAGTATCACATATAAGGGGAATCGCACTCATACTTTTTGGAGATTTTTTGTACCAAAAAGAGACAGAGGAATCTCATCTTTATGTGAAACCGTTGGTTAAAGAGTTAAGTAAAGAGAACTAAATGGAAGATAATTACAACCAATGGAATGAAGTTAAAAAAACTACTAACCATACTAAAGAGCGAAGATTAATAATAAAACCAAGGGAGATATTTTGGACAAAAATCGGACAAAATATCGGAGATGAAGAGTATGGAAAGGGTGGTAACTTTACAAGACCTGTCATAATTATAAAACAGTTAAGTAGAGATTTATTTCTTGGTATTCCAACAACATCTACACTAAAAGATGATGATTATTTTCATACTTTTGAGTATATAAATAAACAAAGAGGTAGTATTCAAAATAGTGCTATGATTCTACAACTTAGAGTTTTTAGCAAAAAAAGAGTTATGAATAAAATCGGTATGATAAATAAAAATGATTTTGATAGTATTTTAATGAAGTCTAGGAAATTATTAAGTAGCCCCATCTAAAAAGATGGGTGTTCCCGAAGGATAATTGTAGATGTATTGTAACAAAAAAGATATAAAAATACAAGAGAGTATATAGATAATGAAAATAGCGATAGTAACCATAAACCAACCAAGCCTAAACAGTGCTATGGAGTTAAATAACTACTTAAAAGATGATTATGAGGTAGATGTTTATGGTAAAAAAGATTTAACCCACAACCTTGATAATCTCCATATATATAAAAAACTTGATGATATTTTAGTACCTGCTTGGAGTGCTTATGATGCTATCATCTGTATCTTAGCTATGGGTGCTGTGGTTAGAAAGATAGCCCCACTTTTAGAAGATAAATCAACAGATCCTGCTGTTTTGGTTATAAACCTAGCACTCGATAAAATAGTGCCACTTTTAAGTGGGCATCTAGGTGGAGCGAATGAGTTGGCAGATCGTATCACCTCTAAACTACCAAACTGTATAAATTTCATATCAACAGCAACAGACCAAACAAACACACTTGCTTTTGAGATGGAAGCTAAAAGAAATGAGTGGGATATAGAGAACTTAAAAGAGTTAGCAAATATCTCAAATAGACTTTTAAACAAGCTTCCAGTAAAAGTAGCAACATATAAAACCATCTTTGATAAACTCTCAAAAAAAGAGAATTTAACACTTATAGATTTTGATAACATAGATGAAAATAGTGTAGTGATAGCTCCACATATAGAATCTAAAAATCTAACTCTAAAACCAAAAATATTTTTAGGAATCGGGTGTAATAGAGATACAACTTGTGATGAGATAGAGAGTGCTTTTAAAAGATTCTTAGATAGTTATAACCTTAACATTGAGCAGATAAAAAACATAGCATCATTTGAAGCTAAATCTGATGAAGTTGGACTTTTAGAGTTTACCTCAAAGTATAACTTTGATATAAAATTTTATGAAAAAGAATCTATAAATGGTTTAGA
>CAYLNF010000106.1:0-2180 GCA_964385165.1 uncultured Sulfurimonas sp. | reverse complement strand
GAAGTTATTTGGTTCGTGGAGATATATCACCACTTCTTACTTATGAAGATGATGTTAAAAAAATAACTGCTGACACAGTTCAAGAGATTGCTAAAAAGTATTTTGATTTTGATAAATCTACTACTTTAATTTTAAAAAAAAGTAACTAAATTAAAAATAGATAAGCGAACTAAAGAGTTTAATACTTCGATATAAAATAGTTCGCTTCATCTTGAATCTCTTCAACAACATCACTAAATTTATCTATATCTACACCTATCTCTTTTTCTAAAAAATTAAGAAGTATCTGATACTTAGCTATTAATTGATTTAATGACCAAATTTCATCATGATCATCCACAATACTAATCTCTTTGAGACTTATAATATTATCATGTATATTTTCTATTATTTTGTTCTTCATGGTTGTATTATATCTAGTTAATTACTAAATATAACATTAAACTATCTATAAAAATTATATTTTATTCATAATGAGTAATATTATCCTATATAACCTAGCTTAATTCATAAGATATATTATGAATAGTAGGAAGTATAACATGAGTGTCAAAGATAAAATAAACTATATACTCGCAGAACAAAACAGATCTAAAAGAGAGTTTGCTAAAGAGCTTTTAAATTTAGAGCCTAGGTTATCATCCACAGGAAAACCACCTAGTGAATCTACTATATACGGATACCTAAATGGTAGAAGAGAGATAAAAATAGAGCTTATACCTTATATAGCAGAAGTTTTAAAAGTGAGTGAACAAGAACTTTTTGAACAAGATATAGAGTATGCTAACAATTACAACTATGAAATTACAAAAGAGGTTAGAGAGATAATCTCTTTACTAAAGTATGTACCTAGCGATAAAATCATAGATTTAAAAGAAAAACTACTTATGTATAAAAAAGTTCATGAGATAGATTGGTAATTTTTTAAATCTTTTTTGATATAATTAGCCATTATTAAAAAAGGGTAATTAGATGAATATCGTAACAGGTTCTTCAACAGCACTTATAACTCCATTTAAAAATGGAAAACTAGATGAGCAGAGTTATGCTGCTCTGATTCAAAGACAAATCAACAACGGTATGGACGCAGTTTGTCCAGTAGGTACTACAGGTGAGAGTGCTACTCTTACATCTGATGAAGATATTAGATGTATGGAGATCGCAGTTGAAGTTTGTAAAGGTACAAACACTAAAGTATTAGCAGGAGCTGGTAGTAACTCAACAGCTGAAGCTATAAACACAGCAAAAAGAGCATTAGATTGTGGCGTTGATGCTATATTTTCAGTAGCGCCTTACTACAACAAACCATCTCAAGAAGGTTTATACCAACACTATAAAACTATTGCTGAATCTGTACCAGATCTTCCATTTATGCTTTATAATGTACCAGGTAGAACAGGTGTTGATATATCAGCAGATACAACTATCAGACTTTTTAACGATGTTAAAAATATCTACGGTGTAAAAGAGGCAACAGGTTCTTTAGAAAGAACAGTTGAACTTTTATCTCGTTGTCCTGAACTTAAAGTTTTTTCTGGTGATGATGCTATCGACTACCCTATTTTAGCAAATGGTGGAGCTGGAATCACTTCTGTAACTTCTAACCTTATGCCTGATATGAAATCTGAGTTAGTTCGTTTAGCATTAGCTGATGATTTTGCTGGAGCAAAAGCTATAAACGATAAACTATACCCTCTTAACTCTGTAATGTTTTGTGAAGCAAACCCTATGCCTATCAAAGCTGCTATGTATATAGCTGGTCTTATAAAAACATTAGAGTACAGACTTCCACTTACTGCTCCATCTTTAGAGAGTATGAAGAAAATTGAAGAAGTTATGAAAAATTTTGATATTAAAGGATTATAGTGATGGAAAAAACAATGACAGGTAAAACTCTATTTATCTCTGGTGGTACTCGTGGTATCGGTAAAGCTATCGTTTATGAGTTCGCTTCAAAAGGTTGTGATGTAGCATTTACTTACGCTTCTAGTGCTGATACTGCTAATGAGATCATAGCTGATGTAGAATCAAAATATGGAATCAAAGCAAAAGCTTATAAACTAAATATCTTAGAACCATTAACTTATAAAGATGTATATAAAGAGTTTGATGAAGATTTTAATAGGCTAGACTTTTTTATCTCAAATGCTATCATCTCTGGTCGTGCTGTTGTTGGTGGA
>CAYLNF010000105.1:0-2205 GCA_964385165.1 uncultured Sulfurimonas sp. | reverse complement strand
TTGATGCTACTTTAACACTTTTTAGAAGATATAAAAATGGTGAAAAACTAAGTCAAGCACATAGAAAACATCTATATCAAAGAGCAGTGCAAAGTGGATTAGCACATGATAGGGTTGTTATATACTCTATTTTTATAAATATAGTTTTATTTTTCTTTGTTTATTTTATAGCTAATATATTTTTAGCTTTAATTTTAAGTATGATATTTTTGTATTTTATAGTAAGAGTTATAGATAAAAGAAAACCATTTTTAGAGGCTTGATAGATGATAAATATAGATAAAAGAGTTTTAAATTTTTTGGTTATAGCGATTTTAACAACATTTACATTTTGGTGGACATTTCTTATATTTCATCTAAAATTTGAATGGAGTATAGTGTTTGTTATCATCTGTATGAGGATCTTAGGTTCTATCCTTTTATATAAGGATGCTTCATTGTCATGGAGTAAGGTTACTCAAAAAACATTTCTTACAAAAAGTGTTATAAATATAGCTGTATTTTTAATATATATACCGATATTTTATCAACAAATAGAGATATATTTTTTAGCTAGTGAACTTTTTTTATATATATTTTCTATAAATTTTCTTATGTATGCTTATTACAATCTCATAAACCGTACAAGGGTTGAAAAAACTAAACAGGTTGTGATATATGGTGCTGGTAAAGCAGGTTTAAAACTTAATGAAGAGTTTAGACACTCAGCATATAGTGTTAAGTATTTTTGTGATGATGATAAATCTTTAAATGGTAGAAGTATAGATTCTATCGAGATAGTTTCACTAGATAGATTAAAAACATTGATACCACAAAATGGTTATAATCTTTTAGTTATAGCTATGCCAAGTGCTGATAAAAAAAGGGTAAATGAGATATATGAAAACCTAAATGGTTACTTTGATGAGGTTCAAATTTTACCATCACTTGATGATATTTTAAGAGATAAAGATTTTGTGGCACAACTAAAAGATGTATCGGTAGAGGATCTTTTAGCTAGAGATCCACAAGATTTAGATAAAGATAAAATAGCACTATTTATAGAAAATAAAATTGTTTTAATAACAGGTGCTGGTGGAAGTATAGGTAGTGAACTTGTTCGTCAAGCTATACATTTTAAAGCTAAGCAGTTGATACTTTTAGATCATAGTGAATACAACCTTTATAAGATTGAACAAGAGGTTAATTCTCAAAATATTGTTGCTGTTCTTCAGTCTGTCGTAAATGTAGATGATTTAGATAAAACATTTAAAAGATATAGACCAGATATTGTGCTTCATGCTGCTGCTTATAAACATGTACCATTAGTAGAGGCAAATATATCTGAAGCGATAAGAAACAACATCATAGGGACGAAAAACACGATAGATATAGCTATAAAGTATGGTGTCGAAAAATTTGTTTTAATCTCAACAGATAAAGCAGTAAGACCAACAAATGTTATGGGAACAACAAAAAGAGTATGTGAACTTTATGCCCAAAACGCAGTTTCTTTAGAAAACGCAGTTTCTAGTAAAACTGAGATAGTAGCTGTAAGGTTTGGAAATGTTTTAGGAAGTAGTGGAAGTGTGATTCCGAAGTTTAAAGAGCAGATAGAAAAAGGGCAAAATATCACAGTTACTCATCCAGATATAACAAGATACTTTATGTTGATTCCTGAAGCTTGTGAACTTGTTTTACAAGCTGGAGCTATTGGTAATGGTGGAGAAATTTTTATACTAGATATGGGTGAACCTATAAAGATAGTTGACTTAGCTAAAAAGATGATAGAGCTTAGTGGAAAAGATAATATAGAGATTGAGTTTATAGGTTTAAGAACAGGTGAAAAACTTTATGAAGAGTTGCTTATAGATGATAGTGATTCTAAAACTGAATATGATTCTATAACAGTAGCAAAACCAACTAAATATGATATAGTTCAATTAAATAAAGATATAGATGAACTACTTGTTTGTGATGATAAAATAAAACAATTAAACAAAATAGTACCTGAGTTTAATCATCAACTAAATTTATAATATTAGGAGTAATAACAATGGAAAAGTTTTTAGAAGAAGCGAAAAATAGCAGTAGAGTTTTAGCTACGATTAGTGGTCGTGAAAAAAATAGAATCTTAAAAGAGATGGCTCAAGGGCTTAGAGATCATACACAAACTATTTTAATTGAAAATGCTAAGGATATGGAATCTGGTAAAGAGAATAATCT
>CAYLNF010000104.1:0-2213 GCA_964385165.1 uncultured Sulfurimonas sp. | reverse complement strand
GTGATACCAGTATCTTGTTCAGAAGAGGCACTAGCTATCTCCTCAATAAGCTCAGAAGTTTGTTCAATACTAGGAACAATTTTTTCTAAAAGAGTACCAGCTTTTTCACTAACTTCAACACTATCAGTAGTGATTTGAGAGATCTCTTGAGCAGCAACTTGACTTCTTTCAGCAAGTTTACGAACCTCACTAGCAACAACAGCGAAACCTTTACCATGCTCACCAGCACGAGCAGCTTCAATAGCAGCATTAAGAGCTAGAAGATTAGTTTGGTAAGCTATATCTTCAATGATACTGATTTTACTAGCAATATTTCTCATAGCCTCAACAGTTTGCTCAACAGCTTCACCACCATCTTTAGCCATAACAGAACTTTTAGAAGAGATCTCATTAGTTTTTCTAGCATTATCAGCATTTTGGCTAATACCACCAGCCATCTCTTCAATAGCAGCAGTAGTCTCCTCAAGTGAACTAGCTTGTTGTGTTGCCCCTGTTGATAGTGACTGAGCAGCAGAGTTAACTTCATCAGAAGCTGAAGCTATTTGATAAACAGATTCATTTACACCACCGATGGTAGTATTTAATTGTTCAATTGTTCTATTTATTGCAACTTTAAGCTGATTATAATCTCCGGGTAGATTAGCAGTAATTGTAGAATCTAAATCACCATTTGCTACTTTTTGTAACGATGAATTTACAATTTCAACAACATTACTAAGGTTTTGACTCATAGAGTTAATAGATGTTTTAATAGGGATATAATCACCTTTAAAATCACTAGTTATCTTCCTTTCTAAATCACCAGCTTCAAGACCTTGAAGAACATCAGCTATCTCTTCAATAATCTCTTGAGTAGTAGATATAGTACGGTTTATAGCATCTTTAGCACGAGCATAGTTACCTTGATAATCAGCATCTATCTTAGCTTCATTAAAATCACCATCTGAAAGTAGGGCTAGTTTGTTTACTATCTCATCAAAGATAGCATTATCTTCCTCTATTTTGATAGTTATGTTTTCTACATTTTTATTTATCTCAAGAGCCATAGCACCTATCTCATCTTTACTATTTACTTCGATAGCTTCAGCACTATCTTGCTCTTTGTTTAGATAAGCAAAGAAACTATTTAGACCATTTTGTAGTTTTACTAAAGGTGAAATAATTGTAGAGTTAATTAAAAACAGAACAACTAAAAATAGTATAAATATAATCACAACAAAAATAAATGATGTTGTTAACATAACTTCACTTGAAGTTTCTAGTTCATCAACAGCTTTATTGTTTTTACCAATTATAAACATACCAACAACTCTACCTTTAAAATCTTTGATTTCAAAAGTCGTGTAGTAGTATTTATCAGATTGAAATATTTTTTCCTCTATAAGTTTAGGTATATCTAGTGTTTTAGCATCATTATAAAAATCGTTGTTGATATTTTTTTGATTTACTATGTACTTACCTAATAAATTACTTCTAGAAGCTAGTGAGTCACCTCTAGCAAATTGAGAATCCATTAAAACTAAAAGTTCATTACCATCATTTTGAGATCTTTTAACTATATCGTTAAAACCTCTCATAACTTCAACAGAACCTATAAATATAGAATCTCTAAAGATAGGAACGATAGAACGGATAACCATACCACCTCTACCAATCTCTATGCTATTTATAACCTCTTTTGTAAGTTTGATTTTATTTAGTGTTTCTCTAAAACCACTTAGGTTATCACCCCTTTTATCACTCCATGATCTGATGAATGAGTAAGTGTTTTTTGTGTGTATATGGATTTTAACATTTGGATTTTTTAGAGTATTTTTAAAAAATGGGATAATATAATCGTTTAGTTCTTTCTCTGCTAAAGCGACATCATTATCTATCAAAGCATTTTGAATGATTTTATTGTTAGCTACGAAACTAGCTTGAACTAAAATAGAGGAGTATATGTTTTGAACCCTCTCCTGAGTATTATTTACCATAGTTGTTCTTAAAGTATGAAAATATTTTTCATGTATAGATGAAGATATTTGACTTAAGATAACAAAAGCTATTGCTATTAAAACCAATACCAATGAACTGATATAAACAGTTGTTTTCTTTAGTAGTTTCATATTGTTGAACATCTTAAAAAATCCTTTTTATGTAATAGAAAAAAAAATTATATTAAATAACTATGGAGGAACTATGGAGTTTTTTTAATGAAATTAAATTTATAA
>CAYLNF010000103.1:0-2455 GCA_964385165.1 uncultured Sulfurimonas sp. | reverse complement strand
CATCTACAAATATAGCATGTTTTACAAAACTCATCTGACCAGCACCCCAAAAAGCGTGCATAAATTGTTTAGCGTGACCTTTATAAAGTGGCTTCATCTTTGCTAAAATAAGATTGTGAAAACCAGAATTTTCAGGCATATGATAATCAAGTAAATCTGGAACAGTTGTTTTTAAAAGTGGAAAAAATATTTTTCCTGTTGCCCAACCCATATATTTATCTTCTAAAGGTGGTTTACCAACAACTGTTGCTAAGAATATTCTATCTTTTTTAGTTGTTATAGCACTAACTTCTAAAACAGGATAAGGTTCTTCTAAAGTATAATAACCTGTATGGTCTCCAAAAGGACCTTCTATTTTTATCTCATCAGTATCTACCCAACCCTCTATAACATAATCAACATCTTCAGGAATATAAAGTGGAGTTGTTAAAGATTTAACAAGTTTTGCTGGTTCTTTTGTTATGAGTCCATACATTAAAAGTTCATTGACACCGTAAGGTAATGGAGCAGTAGCACACCAAGTATAGAGTGGGTTACCACCTATTGCGATAGACACTGGCATCTTTTTTCCAGCTTTTTGGTACTGGTCAAAAAAGTGTGAACTATCTTTATGAATCTGCCAATGCATACCTAAATGATTTTTATCATAAACTTGAAGTCTATACATCCCAAGATTCACCATCTCACCATCTAATGACTGAGTATAAACTTGCCCCATAGTTATAAATGGACCACCATCTTGTTCCCAAGTTGTTAAAACTGGTAATTTTGTTAAGTCTATATCATCTTCAAGATATTTCAACTCTTGACAACTACCCTCACCTTTTAATCTTTTAGGGAAAATATTTTTTAAGGAAAAAAGTTGTGAAGCCATAGAGATTTTTTCCATAAAACCAGCTGGTGGTTTCATGTGAAGTAAGTTTGTTATCTCATCAGCCACAGATTCTATGGTACGACCAAAAAGAAGTTCACACCTTTTGTATGAGCCAAAAACATTCATAAATACAGGTTCATCAAACTTAGCACCACTTTTTTTATCTACAACATTTGTAAACAGAAGTGCCTTACCACCATCTTTTTTCTTAACTTCAGCATAAGCTAAATGTGGAATCTCAAGATAAATATCTAACTCATCATCTATAACTCTTAATTCATCATTTTTCTTTAGAAGGTCTATCGTATTTTGCATATCAAGCCTATCATATTTGATTTGCCAAAATTATACTATAAAAATCTAATTTGATTATGAAATTATTTAGAGTCTTTTAGTTATCTCTCCATTTTCAACTTAATAATTTTAAAAATTTAAGCATCTACTAAACACTTAAAAAGTGAAAGAGTTGAAAGAATATTCGTGAAATTTCCATTAATAAGTATATAATTTTAAAAAAATAAAAGTAGTTTATTTTATAGGTGGAATTTAATGAGTCAAACTTACTATGGTGAGAGAGAAAAATGTTATAAGTGTTATAGACCACAAAGCTCTTGTATGTGTTCTTATGTTACTAAAATAGAGACAGATACTAAGTTTATAGTGCTTATGCACCCAAAAGAGTTTAAAAAAGTAAAAAATGGTAGTGGTCGTTTGACACATCTTTCACTCCCAAACTCTCATCTTTTTATAGGTATAGATTTCACAAATCATAAAGAGATAAATGAGATAATAGCTACTCACCATAGTTTTGTTTTATACCCATCAGAAGATGCCATAAACATCACAAACCAATCGCCAATGAAAAAAGATTCTAAAAAAAGTATGGCAATTTTTATCATAGATTCCACTTGGGCTTGTTCGATGAAGATGTTAAGGGAGAGTAGGAATCTTCAAAAGTTAGATTCGATAAGCTTTTCAACCACAAAGCTATCGCAATTTAAGATAAAGGAGCAACCTGAAGAGTATTGTTTATCTACCATAGAATCGACTTTAGAGGTTTTAGAATCTTTAAATAGATGGGGTATAGAAGATATAACAAGTGAAAAGTTAGAGATGTTTTTAAACCCTTTTCATAAGATGATAGAGTATCAGATAGGGTGTTTAGATGAACACTCTAGTGAGAGTGTTCGGTTTAAAAGAAAAGGTTAAATCTTTATTTGTTAAACATTATAGAGCCAAGGCGAACCATATTTGAGCCACACTCTATAGCCATCTCAAAATCACCACTCATACCCATAGAACAGATAGTAGCACCATCTAGTTGTTTATATATATCATGAGTTGTGTTAAAGCTTTGTTTAACAACCTCTTTATCATCACTATGCGCACCTATGCTCATAACACCTTTTAGGTTGATATTTGGACACTCTTTTTTTATTTGGTTATATATCTCGATCGCTACCTCTGGCATAACACCAGACTTAGATTCCTCTTTTGCTGAGTTGATTTGAAGTAGAGAGTCTAGCTTCATACCTTTAGCCTCTAGCTTTTTTTGTAACTCTTTTGCTAACTCTAAAGAAT
>CAYLNF010000102.1:0-2489 GCA_964385165.1 uncultured Sulfurimonas sp. | reverse complement strand
TTGTAGATGGTTACGATCTACTTATGGCGAAAAAGATGCATATGTGGGGTAATGGTCTCTAATGTTTGATGATAAATTACATAGTATGGTTTTAAGTGATGATGGCTCTTATACCGCTTACTCAAAAGAGTATGATGAACATTATCACTCTACAAAAGATGGTGCTTTATATGAATCTTTAGTGAAACATATAAACCCAGCATTTGAGATTCAACAAAATAAAGATGAGATAAATATTTTAGATATTTGTTACGGTTTAGGGTTTAACACTTTAGCTACACTTTACTATCATAAAAAAAATAATTTAAAATCAAAATTAAATATATACTCTCCGGAGTTAGATTCATCTTTAGTTCATTCATTAAAAGATTTTAAATATCCTAGTGAGTTTGAAGAGTTTAAAGATATTATTTTACAACTTAGTGAAACACAAATTTATGATGATGAATTTTTTCATATAGAGGTTTTTTTAGGTGATGCTAGAGAGTATATAAAAAAGTTTGATGAATCTAAATTTGATATAGTTTATCAAGATGCTTTCTCTCCGAAAGTGAATAAGATACTTTGGACAAAAGAGTATTTTAGTGATATTGAAAAAATTATGAAAAAAGGTGGAGTTTTAACAACATATTCAACCGCTTTACAAACAAGACTTGCTTTATATGAAAATGGTTTTAATATCTACCTAAATAAAGGTGATAATTTTAGAACTGCTACCATCGCATCTAAAAGTGAACTTTTAAAACATACTTTGGTAGATATGCCACACAAAATATCTTGTAATCCAGATGTAGAGCCTTTTAGAGATTAGGAGTTTATAATCTCTAAAAACTCCTCCCCAAAGGAGTTGAATTTTTTCTCACCAACACCATTTACCTCTAGCATACTATCTTTATCAAAAGGTTTTTCACTAGCTAGATGTTTAAGTGTTTTATCTCCAAAGATTAGATAAGCTGGAACACCCATATCTTGTGCTATCTCTGCTCTTTTAGTTCTAAGAGCTTCAAATAACTCCTCATCATACTCAAAATCTTCTTGCTGTTTAACTTTTTTCTCTTTGGTATTTATCTGTAATCGTGATGATTTTATATCTACATTTTTTTTACTTTTTAGAATCAAAATAGCATCATTTGTAAGTTTTAAAACAGAAAACTCACCAAGAGTTACTATCTTTAACTCTAGTAACCTCTCAACTATAACAAACCACTCTTTTTTACTAAGATGTAACCCTATGTTATAAACTGAAAGTTCATCAGCACCATTTGTTAAAATCTTTTGCTCTTTTGAGCCTCTTAAAATATCTATGATATAGTTTTTTCCAAAACTTTGTGATGTTTTATATATGGCACTTAAAATCATCTGCGCCTCTTTAGTTATATCTTTTCTATCAGCAGTAGATTCTAAACAGTTGTCACATCTATCTTTACACTCATCTAAAGTATCATCAAAATACTCAGCTAACTGTTTATGAAAACATATCTCACTTGTGGCAAATTTGTAGATTCCATCTATCTTTTTATCTAAATGTTGTTTATATTCCTCATTTGGTATATCACTTAAAAACCTTTTTTGCATCACCATATCACTAGCATTAAAAAGTAAAAGTGTTTCAGAATCTTCCCCATCACGACCAGCACGACCAATCTCTTGGTAGTAGTTCTCTTGTGATTTAGGAAGTGACATATGAACAACAAACCGTATATCACTTTTATCTATCCCCATACCAAAAGCGATAGTTGCTACCATGATGTTGATTTTATCATTTACAAAGATTCTAAAGTTATTTTCCCTGATATGTTGAGGAAGTCCAGCATGATAAGCTAAAGATTTATACCCTTTTAGATTTAAAAAAGCACTAATCTCTTCAGCTTTTTTTCTTGAACTAACATATATGATTCCACTCTCATCTTTATGGCGATTTAGAAAATTTTGGAGTTGAGCATGACCATTTGTGATTCTTCTCTCAGCCGATATGAAGATATTTTTACGAAAGATTTTACCTTTTAAAACTAAAGGATTCTCTAGTCGTAACTCCCTTACTATGTCATCTTTTACATGGTTTGTACTTGTGGCTGTAAAAGCACAGATATTTGTATCTGGAAAATTGTTTTTTAATTGCCCCAAAGAGCGATAATCATCACGAAATTCATGTCCCCATTGGGAGATACAATGAGCCTCATCTATCACAAAAAAGTTTATGTTTAAACCTCGTAAAAAGTTTAAAGTCCACTCTGTATTTAATTTTTCAGGTGAAAGGTAAAGAAACTTTAATTCCCCTATTTTAGCACTATAAACTATTGTTTCAACATCCTCACGAGTTTGAGCAGAGCTTATCATATCAGCACTAATTCCTTGTGCTTTTAAAGCAGAGACTTGGTCTTGCATAAGAGCGATAAGTGGTGATATAACTATGCTTATACCATCTTTTATGAGAGTAGGGAGTTGAAAAACAAGAGATTTACCACCACCAGTTGGTAGAATCATAAGTA
>CAYLNF010000101.1:0-2536 GCA_964385165.1 uncultured Sulfurimonas sp. | reverse complement strand
AATCCCCACGAATCCACTCAACAAGACCATCAGCATGTAATGAACCACCAGCAAATAGGTTAGTGATAACCATACCAGCCCAGTAAGACATTTGACCCCATGGTAACATATATCCAGAGAATGCTTCAGCTGAGAATGCAACAAAAAGAAGCATACCAGAGATCCAAATCATCTCACGACCTTTCTTATAAGAACCGTAGTAGATACCTGTAAACATATGGATATAGATAATTAAGAAAACAACAGATGCCGCAACACCATGAACATGTCTCCATAACCAACCAAAATCAACCTCTCTCATGATAGTGTAGTTTACACTATTAAACGCAGTATCAACATTTGGTTGATAGTACATTAATAAAAAGATACCAGATACTAATAATAGAGCGAATGTGATTACAAGAACCATACCCATTGCCCATAAAAAATTGATGTTTTTCGGAATCCAATACTCCGACATCATCACCTTTTCAACTTTGTCAATTGCTAATCGTTGGTCAAACCAATCTTTAACACTTGTTGCTTTTGTAAAATGTGCCATTATTTTCCTTTACTTAGAGTGTTATGCCATTCTCTTTCATAGCTTTATATTCAGGACCTACTTCACCTAAAACCAGTTTCATTCCGTCTATTTTAAATGGAGGAATATCAAAACCACGCGGTGGTGGAGCTTTTGTTACATCACCAGCAGCATCATACATACCACCATGACAAGCACATAAGAACTCAGTAGTACCTGCGTCATATCCAGGGATACAACCTAGGTGTGTACAAAGACCGATAGATACCATAAAATGAGCATCACCAACTTTGATTAACCTAGCCATGTCACTCTCTTTCGCCTTAGCTTTATTAAGCATATCAGCATTTAACTTTAAAACGAAGATTGGCTTACCTCTCCATTTCTCAGTTATAAGAACATTTTCTTCATATATCGACATATCAAGAGTTGTAAAACCAGCTGCTTTTACACTTGGAAGTGGATCCCAAGATTTCTTCATCGCATATAATGAACCTATCGCACCAATACCTGCAACAGCACCAAATGCTTTTCCCATAAAACCTCTACGGCTATTATTTTCCATGTTTTCTCACTTTTATGTGAATTTTAAAAGCCTATTATATACCAAAAAGCTTTTATTTAATTAAAATTTTAAGTTATTCTTTATAATCTCACACATCTTGTAACTATTTTGTGTTAGTTGATTATAATTATGATTGTTAACTGTTTCTAATAATAGTAATAATTGTTTATTATCATAGTTATCTATTATGGGTACATTTAAACTCTCAAAAATCTCTCTAAATTTAGTAGTGTAATCTTCTCTTTGAAAATAGATAGGTTTTCCACCACTGGCTAAAGATTCTAAAACTGCTTGAGGTGAAGCTGTGATTAAAATATCTGTTTTTTTAATCATCTCCTCATAATCTTCAAACTCATAAGAATTTTTAAATTTTTCTTTTAAAGAATCTTCATAATCTAAAAAGTAGTAAAACCCTAACTGTAAATCTGGTTCTAATCCATCTAAAAAACTTAAATTTTTCTCTAAATCTTTTGAGTAATCATCATCACCAAAAAAATATGTCATTTTTATAGTTTTTTTACACTTTTTAAAGTATGTTTCATCAACTACAACCTCATTTTCTTCTATATGTATAAAAGTTGAAAAATAGTTTTTCATATCTTCTAACATTACAGGATTTGCTTCATCAGAATCAAAAATAATATTATCCCCATGATGTGAAATTTGTGGAATATTGCGAACAACATCAATCCCAACAGCATTTTTTACACCAAAGTCTTTAGCTATTTGAGCGATTCTATAATCAGAACATAAAAGTGTAATATCTACATCACCCAAAGATTTTATAATAGCACACGCTCTACGAAACCTATCTAAACCGATTCTATGACCAGTATGAACATAGTAAAAATTACGCATTTATAGCCCCATTCTTTTTATCAATTCTTATATAAATATGAAGAATCTCAACTGCTGCTGGAGTGATTCCACTAATGTTCATCGCTGCTTGAAGAGTTGGTGGGTTAAACATCTCTAGTTTTTCAACAACCTCTTTAGATAAACCACTAACCTTTTTAAAATCAAAATTTTCAGGAATCGAGATTTTAAGGTACTTTTTCATTCGCTCTATCTCTAAAGTTTGTTTATCTATATAACGAGCATATTTACCCTCAACAAGAATCTCCTCTTTTATATAATCATCATATTTATCTAATTCTGGAATAATCTCTAACATCTTCTCAACTGTAAAACTTTTTCTAGCAACAAGTTGTTGAGCAGTAGATATATCTTTTATAGGTTGCTCATCCATAGATTCTAGTTTTGCTATAAACTCTTTGTTTGGTGTAAATTTAGTATCTTCTAAAAGTTTTGCTCCAGCTTTTATCTGAAAATCTTTTAGTTTAACTTTTTCATAAAGTTCATCATCTACAAGACCTAAACTATGCCCATAGTGAGCAAGTCTAGTATCTGCCGATTCCTCTCTTAAAAGAAGTCTATACTCTGCTCTACTT
>CAYLNF010000100.1:0-2628 GCA_964385165.1 uncultured Sulfurimonas sp. | reverse complement strand
AGTTATAAAGTCCAGCACCTTGTTGATTTATAAAACCACCTCTTACTAAAAACTGGTGTGATGGTAGTGTCGCATCTGCTGGAATCTCTTTTGTAGTTGGTATAAATGATCTAGTTCTTCTCATACTATTTCCTCTAAATAAATTATTTTTCTATATTTTTGCTAAAAATTTTCATCATCTTTACAGATATATCTGAATCTGTAATATCTGTTTTATTTCTCATATTTGTAACGATCTCATGTAAAAATCTTTTCATTGTTTGTTCACACATTTTTCTAGCTTCATACTCATACTCTTTTGGTATAAAACCTTTCTCTATCGCTCTATCACTCTCTTGCTTCGCTGCTAAAAAAGCTTTTTCATAAATATCTTTTATAATAGGTTCAACATCTAAAGCGTTAATAGATTCAAAAAACTCAACAACACTTCTACCTATAATATGATGCGCATCTCTAGCTCCATCTTTTCTAAGGCTCATATTTTCATCAACAATTATTTTTAAATCATCAATAATATATAGATTTATCCTTTCACCCTTGTTATAATTAATATCTCTAGGTAATGCTAAATCAAACCAATATCTATCAAAATCACAAGGCTCTATTATATCATCTGTGATGATAGGCTCAGGTGACGATGTCGCAGTAAATAAAATATCAAACTCATTTACAGCAGATGGAAGCTTTTCGAAACCTATAACTTTAGCTGAACATTTATCAGCCAAAGCTTCAGCTTTATGCTGTGTTCTATTCATTATATAAACATCAACACCAGCGTTAAGTAGATGTTTCGCTGTTATCTCTGACATCTCACCCACACCAATAACTAAAGCTTTTTTACCATCTAAACTATCTACAACAGATTTTAGTTTAGAAACAGCTACACTAGCCATAGATACAGGTTTAGATGATATATCTGTTGTATTTCTAACATTAGCAGCACATCTAAAAGCACTTTTTATAACTTGTGCTAGTTTTTTACCACAGTAACCATTATCATAAGCAAATCTAAAAGCATCTTTTAGTTGTCCAGCTATTTGTGTTTCACCAATAACCATAGAATCAAGAGATGAAGCTACACTAAAAACATGATGGATAGCACTACTATCATCATATATATCAGCTCTACCCTCTAACTCTTCAACACTAATCCCTGAGTGTAAACTTAGCTTTTCAAAAATAAATTTGGTAGCTTCTGCTATATCAACACAGTTAGATAAAATCTCCATTCTATTACAAGTTGAGATTAAAATCACCTCATTTATAACATCAGCAGATGATAACCTCTCTAAACAACCATCTATACTAGAATCGTTAGAGTACGATAACTTTTCCCTAATCTCAATAGTTGAATTTTTATGTGAAAAACTTATGTTTAAATAGTGCATTAATAACTTCTTTGTATCATAGTTTGTAAAATAGAAACAAGCTCATCATCATCTTTTACACTACTCATCGCTTCATCTGAAAGCTCTTTTGCTAACATAAATGATCTCTCTACTGACTTATGCTCTTTCATTTTTTGCTTTATCCAATTACTCTCATCTTCATCTATCTTTTTACCATGAGAATCAATCAACCTTTGCTTATCGCTACTATCTAATGCCTCATAAAGATATATATATGGTAGAGTACATTTACCCTCTACAAAATCGTTCATTGATGGTTTACCCAAAGTTTTTTCATCAGCAGTTATATCTAAAATATCATCTATAATCTGAAAAGATAAACCAAGATTTCTACCATAAGTAGCATACTTCTCACCATCTTTACCAGCCAATATAGCACTAGCCTGTGCTGCTGCTTCTATAAGTGTAGCTGTTTTTAGGTAAAGCATATCTAAGTATATTTTCTCATCAGTGTTAAACTTCTCAGCCATCTTTACATCTAACATCTCACCCTTAGAGAGTGCTGTTACAGATGATGCTACGATTTTAGCTACATCTTTATCAAAATTAACAAGTTCTGTAAAAGCTTTTGAATATAAAATATCACCAAGCATAACAGCTATCTTACTACCATCAGTAGCATTTACAGAAGCAACACCTCTTCTTAGAGTTGCCTCATCAATCACATCATCATGTAACAAACTAGCAGCATGAATCAACTCAACAACTGCTGCTAAAAGTGGAGCATCTACACTATCTGGAGCGATTTTTAGTATAAGCTTCGCTCTTAATCTTTTTCCACCTGAGAGCATATCAAACAGACGAGTAACCTCATCATAATCTATCTCTTTTATTAATCTTGCTATCTCTTTTTCAACTCTTCTCATAATCTCTCTCTAACTATTTTCTAAATTTTCTAAAAGTATTTGCATTTTTTTATCTGATATAAATAACTCAAAATGAGCCTCTTTAGTCTCATAATTAAACTCTTTAAATTTAACTAGTATGTATGGTGTATATGGGGAATTTGAACCTCTTGGCATAAGGTTAAATCTAAAACTATTATTTTTATTTCTTAGATATAAAATATTTTGCGATACTATTTTGTCATAAGATCTAAAAATGATAAGCCCATTATTTACATAAAGTGTCCACCTAAATTTAAAAAGTTTTTCAACTTTTCCATATTTTACAAGAATTTTCTTTTGCTCATCCTTTTTTAAAGATATTTTTTGCATAT
>CAYLNF010000099.1:0-2630 GCA_964385165.1 uncultured Sulfurimonas sp. | reverse complement strand
TGACCAAGTGATTAACAGTCACCTACTCTACCGCTGAGCTAATCCGGAATGTTTAATTGAGCCGAAATTATATAAAAAAGTTTGACTAATGTCAAGCTTTTTTATACTTTTTTTCTAATTCTTTTGAAATTTGTATCTGGAATTAAAAATTCTAGGTTAGAAACTACCTTTTTTACCACTTTTTTATCATTTATGAGTGATTCTAATGTTTTTTTACTCTTATCATCAAAAAGTAGATTTATATCTTCCATCGTTAATGGTCTTTTATCTAATGTATTTAGAATCTCATCTTTTGTATAAAAACTATTGTTTGGTTCAGCATGAACTCTTGATGCTATATGAATCGGTAAAGATTTATCAAACTCTAAAGATATATCTCTAAGCTCTTTATAGCTGATTCCAATAACAGGGTAGGCTGGTGGTCTGTCTATCGTTCCTAGGTCTATCCTTGTTGATTTTACATCTAGTAAAACATCATTTAGTTTTTTTATCTCATCTTTTGTATCATTTAAACCATGAACAAACAAAATCTCTATAAAAAGTTTACCTTTATATAGTTTACTAAACTCTTTTACCTTTTGAACAACTTTATCTATTTTTATATCTTGATGTGGTCTATCTATCTTTTTAAAAATATCTACACTTATCGCATCTAGTGAAAGTTTTACTTGGTCAAGTTTTAGTAGGGCATTAAAAACATCATCATCAACTAATGTAGCACTATTTGTAAGTATGAGTGTTTGAGTGTTATTTTTAACTTTATCTATCTCGTCTATAAGTTCTAAAAGGTGTGGGTATAGTGTTGGTTCACCATTTGCTGTGAGAGTTATAACATCTATCTTTTCATCTAAATGTTTTTTTAGTTCATCTATAATCTGTTTTACTTCTATGGTATTTGTTTGTGAGCCTATCGTAGCACTTGGAGCTAGTTCACAGTATAGGCAGTCGAAGTTACATTGTTTAAGGGCAGGGGAGAGGTCTATCCCCAAACTCATACCAAAACGGCGTGAGTTTACAGGACCAAATATTATATTATTTTCCACTTACTCTATGACACTCATCTACAAAATGGATAGCATTTTCAACTGGAACATCAGGTAAGATACCGTGACCAAGATTAAAAATATGTCTTTTTCCACCCATAGTTTCTTGAATCTTCTCTACACATTTAGTTGTTGCCTCTTTTGAGTAAAGACGACATGGCTCCATATTTCCTTGAAGAACATATTTATCACCAAGTTTCTCTTTAGCAAGAGACATAGGCGTTCCCCAATCCACACCAAATACATCAAAGTTACCATAAACTTTGTCATAAAATGCTGGAATTCCTTTAGGGAACATTATGATAGGTACATTTGGATGTTTCTCTTTTAAATAATCAGCAATCTCAACCATATATTTCCAAGAAAATTCATCATACATACCTGGCTCAATCGCAGCAGCCCAAGAATCAAAGATTTGAACAACATCAATCCCAGCTTCTATCTGTTTTTCCATATAGTATTTTACAACTTCTGTAACTTTGGCAAGGATATTATGTAAAAGTTCAGGGTTTGAGTACATCATTTTTTTACAAATGTTATAGGTCTTTGTCCCTTGACCCTCTATCATATAAGTAGCTAAAGTCCATGGAGCACCAGTAAAACCTATAAGAGCTTTATTATCTCCACGAGCATCTAACTGTTCTCTTAAAAGTTCAATAGTTTCATAAACATAAGTAAGTTTACTAGCAGCTTCTTCACCACCTATAAGTCTATCTAAATCTTTTTGAGATTCTAAAGGGTCGTTAAACTTTGGTCCAAAACCTTTTATAAACTCTAAATCCATCCCCATCTCATCCGGTATAACAAGAATATCACTAAATAAAATTGCTGCATCAACACCAACAATATCTAAAGGTTGAAGAGTTACTTCACAAGCTTTTTTAGGGTCATGACAAAGGTTAAGGAAGTTTCCAGCCTCAGCACGAACTGCCATATATTCTGGTAAGTATCTACCAGCTTGTCTCATCATCCAAACTGGAGTGTATGGAGTTTCTTTGCCTAAACATGCATCTACAAATATTTTACCCATTAGTGTTTTCCTACCTTATTTAAAAAGAACAATCCAACAGCTACTGCTGTAATAGAAAGTGAAAAATATAGCATCTCTAATGCCCCATGATATTCAGTATGACCAACTTTTTGGAAAAAACTTACAACTAAAACCATAACAATAACTTTACTTATTTTATCTTTTAGTTGGTCTAGTGAGTGGATAGCTAGAATCTTATTGTCTTCACCCTCTTCATTTTTCGCAGCATCAATATCTGAGATAAATAGTTCATATAAACCAAAAGAGAAAAGAAGCATAACAACACCAATAAGGTATAAATCAACTGCACCGATAATCCCACCAACAACATTTTCATGAAAAGCTTCAGGGTGAAGATGATTCACATAAGTTGAAATTACATATTTTGCAGTATCGTAAATATCAAAAGAAGCAACTACAAAAAGAGCTACTGCCCCAATAAGACCAAAAACAACAGCCAAAATAACCATAAATCTTGAAGCCCATAATGAGCTTTCAAAAGTTTTTTCTAACATCTATTTTTCACCCTCCATCTCTACCCATTTTTGAGCGATTCT
>CAYLNF010000098.1:0-2698 GCA_964385165.1 uncultured Sulfurimonas sp. | reverse complement strand
TTAAATGCCTGATTTCTTCTATCTCTTAAATTATCAATCTCTTTTAATAAATAATCTTTAAATGCCATGGGTCAATTATACAACATAAAAGATAATATTATTTAGATTCTTCTATTCTAAGAAAAACTTCATAGTTTCTCCATAGTTATTAACTAGTATTCATATATCAAAATATATAAAAAGGGTATGTGATGAAAATATTTTCTGAAGATGGAATGTGTTTTGTCGATATGGAATACGCTCTAACTATCAATGAGGTGAGTGCTTTTAAAAAAGATTTAATTCCCCTACTCGCTACCGACAAAGAGTTTCTTATCCACTGTATGGATCTAAAAGAGATCGATTCAGCAGGTTTACAAATTTTAATCTCTCTTAAAAAACAACTAGAATTAGAAAAAATCAAATTTGAGCTAACTGCTGGTAAAAAACTAAAAGATTTTATCTCTTTTTTTATGCTTGATGATTACTTTTCAGGAGATGCTGTATGAATCTTGACTTTATAGATATGCTTGATGGCTACAAAGCTGAAAATGATGAGCTTCTTCAAAATATGGAAGATTCACTTATGGATATACAAGAAAATGGTATGGATGATGAGAACATAAATGCTGTTTTTCGTGCTGCTCATACTATCAAAGGTAGTTCAGGTATGTTTGGAATCGACTATATAGTTGATTTTACACATACTGCTGAGAACTTACTAGATAAGATTAGAAACCATAAAATTGAGATAAACGATGAGATAATAGAACTTCTTTTAGCTTGTAAAGATCAGATGCAAACTCTTGTTGATTTTGTTATGAGTGATCCTGAGGGTACACCTGATGAGGAGATTCAATCAACAAGTCAAACACTCATAAATGAGTTGGCTCAGTATATAGAGGGTGGTTCAACTCAACAAGAATCTAAAGATGATGAGAAAGTTGAAAAAAAGGAAAACTCAAACGAACCACAAGATAACTTAAATATTTACAAAATAAAAGTAGATTTTGGTTCAGATATTTTTGACCATGGTTTTGATACATATACTTTTATAAACTATCTTCAAGAGATAGGTGAGATAAAAAATATAGATACAGATTTAGATGCTATACCAAACATAAAAGATATAACTCCAACCGATTGTTATATGTCTTATAGCATAGATTTTCATAGTGATAAAGATGTTGATGTTGTAGAATCTGCTTTTGATTTTATAAAAGATAGTTCTACTATCTCCATAGAAAATTTATCTCAACCTAAAAAAGAGGAAGTTAAAGAAGAAAAGGTTGAAAAAGAGGTTATAGAAGATAAAGTTGAACAACCAAAAGAGATAAAACAAGAGCCTAAAAAAGATAAATCAAAAATCAAAAAAACAGCCTCAGCTGTAAAACAAACTAATTTTATCCGTATAGAAGCTAGTAAAGTAGATAGCTTAATCAACCAAATAGGTGAGATGGTTATAGCAAATGCTGCTGTTATGCAAAAAGCTACTGATTTCAAAAATTCTGAGTTAATGGAAACAGTATCAACAGTTACTAGAATGTTAGAGGAAGTTCGTGAGAATGCTATGCAGATTCGTATGGTTCCTGTTGGTGAAACATTTAACAAATTTAAAAGAATTGTTCATGATACTGCTAACAAAGTTGGCAAGAAAGTTGATTTAATTATAAATGGTGGAGACACAGAACTAGATAAAACAGTTATAGAAAAGATTGCTGATCCACTAGTTCATCTCATAAGAAACTCTGTTGACCACGGTATAGAAGCTCCTGAAGATAGAAAAAAGTTTAACAAACCTGAAGTTGGCGTTTTACAACTAAATGCTTACCATGATGCTGGTTCTATCGCCATAGAGATTACAGATGATGGTAAAGGGCTAGATAGTGAACTACTTTTTGCTAAAGGTGTAGAGAAAGGTTTAATCAATGAAGATGATAAACTTACTGAGAAAGAGATCTTTGAATTGATTTTACAACCTGGTTTTTCAATGGCAAAACAAGTTAGCGATATATCTGGTCGTGGTGTTGGTATGGATGTTGTAAAACGAAATATTAGCGATTTACACGGTAGTATAGAGATAGATAGTACAAAATCTAAAGGTACTAAAATCACCATTAGACTACCACTTACTTTAGCTATCATAGATGGCTTCTTAACTAAAGTTGGAGATACTCATATTATCATCCCTCTTGAGATGTTAGTTGAATGTATAGAATTAAACCAAACTAAAAAAGCTCAAATGAAAAAAAATAGCTATATCAATCTTAGAGGAAAAGTTTTACCTCTTCTAAATATTGGCGATTATTTCAATATTGATCAGAGTGAATCTAGCAGAAACAATGTTATCGTAATTCAATATGGAGGGCAAAGAATGGGTGTAATTGTAGATGAACTTTTAGGTGAACTCCAAACAGTTATCAAACCGATGGGAAAACTGTTTAAAGAGTTAAAATATTTTAGTGGTTCAACAATTTTAGGAAGTGGTGAAGTTGCTTTGATTATGGATATTCCCATAATGATTGGTATGATGGAATCTAAACAAAAAGAGCATATAGCTTAATTAAAGGAAAAAAAGATGTTAAATAAAATGACAATAAAAGCAAAAATGAGTTTAAGTATTGGCTTACTGGTTATTTCGATAATAACACTTATAATTATGGGTATTATTTCCAATAATCTACAAGAAGAATCTTTAGCAAAAATAGAAAAGATAAAT
>CAYLNF010000097.1:0-2736 GCA_964385165.1 uncultured Sulfurimonas sp. | reverse complement strand
AAAATTGGAATGAAAGAATTTTATTTTCTAGTTTTTAATATATATCTTACCAAACATTTTGGTTCGTTTTAACCTCTTTCTTTTTAAAAGCATCTTTGATGGTTTTATATTTTAACATCATAGAATCATCACACTCTCTATGGTAATAACCTAACATATCGTAGTACTCTTCACACTCATTGTAATATTTTAAGGAGATTCCCTCTCTACCAACACAACCACTAAAGATGAATATACCCATAGTTAATAAAAATATTTTTAGCATAGAGTTATACCTTAAATGTTTGTTTTGTTTTACAATACTGAGTTAAAAAACACTCATCACATTTTGGGTTTTTAGCAGTACAGATATAGCGACCAAAAAGAACCATCCCTTGGTGTAGAGCATGAAGATTATTTTTAAACTTTTTAACAAGTGTAGCTTCTGTTTTTGTAGCTGTTGTATCATCACTAAGACCAAGTCTATGAGAGACCCTAAATACATGAGTATCAACAGCCATTAGGTTTGCTCCTGTGTATTCTATCATCACAACATTAGCTGTTTTTTGCCCAACTCCAGCTAAGGTGATAAGATCTTTTGTATTCATAGGAATCTCTCCATCATACACCTCTACAACCCTTTGAGCCATAGCTATTATATTTTTTGCTTTGTTATTAAAAAATGAACAACTATTTATAAGCTTTTTTACATCCTCTATATCTGCTTGTGCTAAAGCTTGTGGATCTGGATATTTTTCAAATAGGGCAGGGGTCAATATATTTACCCTTTTATCTGTACATTGTGCTGATAATGCCACAGCTATAACAAGCTCATAAGCATTTGTATATGTTAATTCTGTAACAGCTTCATCATACCTCTCTACAAAAAGTTTATGAATCTCTGCTATCTCTTTTTTTGTCGCTTTTTTCATTTTTAGTAGTTCCATTTGAGATAAAAAATATTTGGAGTATTATACCCTTTTATAGCGGTTGTTTAATAACCGTTAATTTAAAAGAACTAAACTTTTATAATTAAAAAAAACTAGGATTGAGAATGAAAAAAGCAACGAAATTATTAGGTAGTTTATTATTAACATGTACATTAGCTCAGGCACAAACATTAGTTACTGTTAATGGAGTTGACATATCTCAAAAAGAGGTTGATACTGCTTTAATGAATGCTACACAAGGTAGATTTAACCAAGTTCCAGCAGATAAACAAGTGGAGTTTAGAAAACAAGTGTTACAACAACTAATAGCAAAAGAGTTAGTTTATGGTGATGCTAAAAAAACGGGTGTACTTAAAACTAAAGAGTTTAAAGATGAGTATAAAAAAGTTCAAGAAAATATTAAAAAAGAGTTAGCTATACAGTTATGGCAAAAGAAACTTTTAGATACTATCAAGGTCTCAGAGAAAGATTTAAAAAACTATTATGATACAAACAAAGATGAGTTTGTGGAAAAAGAGGCTGTTCATGCTCGTCATATTTTAGTAAAAACTGAAGATGAAGCAAAAGCTATCATAAAAGATTTAAAATCATTAAAAGGTGATAAACTAAAATCTAAATTTATAACAACAGCGATTGAAAAATCTACTGGACCTAGTGGTGTAAAAGGTGGTGATCTTGGTTACTTTAGTAAAGGTCAAATGGTTCCAGCATTCGATTCTAAAGTGTTTGATATGAAAGTTGGTACTATCACAACTAAACCGGTAAAAACACAATTTGGTTATCACATCATCTATTTAGAGGATAAAAAAGCTAAAAAAACAAGAACATTTACAGAGGTTAAATCTTTTATCGAACAAAGATTAAAAATGGAAAAATTTAAAGATGTTTTACAAAAGAAAATGAAAACATTAGAAGAAAATGCTAAGATAAAATAGTGGTAACAACATCTCCTATATCTAAATTAGTTTTAGATAATAGGGTTTTTTATGTTAAAAGGGATGATCTTATAGATCCCTTTTTAGCAGGAAACAAATACAGAAAACTTTATACACTTTTAAATACCCCAACAAAAAAATATAACAAAATTATCTCCTATGGTGGAACACAATCAAACGCAATGTTAGCGATCTCTGCTATGTGTAAAACAAAAGGTTGGGAGTTTATCTACTACACTAAACCACTTAGTGAGTTCCAAAAAAACTCAAAAAATGGTAACTATTTTCACTCTTTAAAACTTGGTATGAAACATATTGAGATAGATAATGAACTGTATCGTGATTTTATAGCTTCACTACCTATCACCATAGATGATAAAACTTTTATAGTAGATCAAGGTGGAGCAGTAGAGGAAGCAAAAGAGGGTTTAGAGGTGTTAGCAAAAGAGATAAGAGATGCTAACTTACCTATAAAAGCAGTAGCTACCCCATCAGGAACAGGAACAACAGCACTCTTTTTAGCATTAGCACTTAGTGAGTATAAAATATATACAGTTCCTTGTATAGGTGATGTAGCATATCTAAAAGAGCAGATGATGGCACTTCATAATCCATTACCAAAGAATCTAATAATTTTAGAACCAGCTAAAAAATACCATTTTGCTAAACCATATAAAAAGTTTTTTGAGATATACAAAAAAACAAAAGATGCCGGAGTAGAGTTTGACCTACTATACGCCCCATCAATGTGGTTACACCTCTTAGAATCTACAAATGATGATATCTTATATATACATAGCGGTGGAGTTAGTGGTAATGGTAGTATGTTGGAAAGATATGAAAAAAAAGGATATAATTAAAGTTGAATTTTA
>CAYLNF010000096.1:0-2749 GCA_964385165.1 uncultured Sulfurimonas sp. | reverse complement strand
CTAGTATCTATAAAAGTATCTTAAATATCGCAGATATTAAAGAGGTTAGTGTTTAGATAAACAATTTAATCTATGGTCAAATTATGACCGTAGATTTTTAACATCTTTTGTTGTTAGACCTGTTTTTAATGCTATGGTCTCATCATCTAAAATATCTAGCAAATTTTTAGCGATATTTATTTTCTCTTGTTCTATCCCCTTTTTCATACCCATCTTCTCACCAATCACATAAGTAGATTCATATATACTAGCTTCATGGTGTCTATCTTTTTCATGTCTATCATAGATTAGTTGTTCCTCTTTTGACATTTTAAGATAATCTAACTCTTCATACGCTTTTTGTAAACCTTTTGCTTTTGGATTTTCAGGTATAGTTTCATTTTTTAAAAAATTTATCCACTCATCTAAAGTATCTTTTGCGTTATCATCAAAATTTCTTACCTTTATAAGATAGTATTCTGGATATATTTTTTCAACTGATGAAACTTTATAAAGCTCTTTTTGTTTATCATTTAGTTGAAGTTGGGTATGGTTGTGAATACCCATAAAATTTGTAGTACCTTTATATATATAATCATCTCCATCCCCAAAATCAAAATATAGTATATTTACAGATATAATTTTACTTATATCAGAATATGGTTCACCCTTACCCATATGCTCTGTTATCGCCTTAGATGAAGCATATAGTATCCTTTGAAGATAATCCAATTCCGCACTATATTGAATCTCTATCAAGATAATCTCACCATTTTGATTTTTAACTTTTAGATCTAGTCTATTTGATTTATCATCTAAGGTATCTTGATTAGATTCACTCTCTAAGATCTCCAATATTTTAATATCTTCTTTTAAAAGTTCAGTTAAAAAACCCTCTAATATTTCAAAATTTGCTTTACTTCTTAAAACTCTTTTTATTGCCCAATCAAAACTTATTAATTTTCTTTTCATATTTAACCTTTATATCTTTTTAAAGATCATAACTTTTCAATTTTGCTCTCTTAGCTAAAAGTTGAACACTTTGTGATATATCTTCATCTGCTATGTGGTAGTGTTCGTGAAGTTTTGCTAACGATTCATCTATCCTTATTGCTAATGTTTCACTTAAATTTTCTATCTGAAGTTTCATACTTCTTATCTGATCATTTTCTGCTACTTGAAACTCTTTTGAGATATACCTTAACTGTTTTTGTGCTTCATCATACTCTTTTTTTATGATATTTAAAGATTCTATCAAACCTGTTACACTCTCTTGTATATCATAAATCTTACTATTTTGTTTCTCTATATCATCCATCTTATTTGATGTTAACACCATCTGTTTCATCACAAGTTCACTCTCTTCTCTTATACTTCCAATGATATTATCATTTTCAGATAATGATGTTTCTATCTTCTGAGTGTGTGATTTTAGTGCCAATACCTCATTTTCAAACATAGATATAGCATCTGATAATTTTGTGATAATATTATCTGTTATGGTGTTTGCTATACCATCTGATATAGTTTTTATGCTATCTATATCATCTTTAAGTTTTTCTATGTTTTTATTGATTCCATCATTACTTAAAAAAGAGTTCTCCAACAATTTTTTTAACTGATTGTAGTGATCTTGTTCTGCGATTCTAAATATATCTATATGTTTATGTATGATATTATCTAACTCTGGCATCTCAACATCTGTAAAATGTTTAAAAGATTTTGAAACATTTTTATGCCAAATCTCCATCTCTTCAAACTTCTCTAAAAATCTAGCTTGATTTACACTTATGGTGTCTAGTGCTTTTATATCTTGTTGAAATTTAGTAACGATCTTCTCTTGTGCCACTCTCTCTTGAGTATAACCACTATCTACCCTCTTTTCTAGCTCATAAACACTCTGTTTTAAGTTGTTTACTTCTGATATAAGATTCCTTCTAAATATATCTTGAGCTATTGAATACTCAGATTCTTTAGTTTGATGTATAACATTCATAATCAAAAAAAGAAAAAGAGAGATAACAAAAGGGAAAAGAGATTCTCTAAAAAGTAAAACAGAATCTACAATCTCTGGATTGATTATAAAATGGATAGTGGAACTAATAGCCCCCACTCCAACTATAATAGGGGAATAGTTAAGTCTATTCTCCTCTTTTAAAATCTGTATCTGCCTAATAAAAAGTAAAATCATCACTAAAAATGATATAACTAAATCAATATCTAACATCATCTATCCATTATTGAAATAAATATATTTTATCATAAATGTTAAAAAACCTTCCAATTATCTATAAAATATCTATATGTTCATTACCATCTAATGCTAATATTAGATTGTTACTAACTCTTATCGCTGATTCTATAACTACATTTTGGAGTTTTGCTGTTATTGTCAATTTTAAAGCTCTATTACCTGGATTTTGTCTAATAAGTGTATATAGTTCATCTAAAATCTCTAAATTATCATCTAGTTTTATAGCTAAATTTAAAGGTTCTTGAGGTCTCTCTCTCACCTCTTTTTTAACTTTCTTAGTCTCTTTTGAAGCTTGTTTTAGTGTCATAATCTTACTAACACCGATTCTAGTGAACATCTCAGTATGGGTGATTTTGGCTTTAAAAGCGACTGGTTCTTCTAAGTCCATCTCACTTAGTTGCTCTAGTTTATCACTAAAAAGCATTATCTCTATATTTCCATGAAAATCCATAAGATTTACGATTCCAAACTGATTCCCTTTTTTAGAGATTTTCTTTTGAATCTCTTCAACTTTTC
>CAYLNF010000095.1:0-2758 GCA_964385165.1 uncultured Sulfurimonas sp. | reverse complement strand
GGCTTATCTATGATGCTGAATGTGATGATGAGGGTAATGTAAAAGTTACTATGACACTATCTACAAAAGCTTGTCCACTTCATCAGATGATTGTTCAGTGGGTTAAAGAAGCTGTTGAGAAGATGGCTAATATCAAAGAGGTTGAGGTAGAGGTTGTTTGGGAGCCAGTTTGGAACATAGGTATGGCTGATGAGCATGTTAAAAAAGCTCTAGGTGGAGCATAAAAAACTATGAGTTACCTCCCAACATCCATAAAACTTGATGATAAAAAAGTTTTAATCATAGGTGGAGGAGAGGTAGCATATAGAAAACTAAACTACCTTTTAGATTTTACAAAAGAGATTTTCATCATAGCTCCTGATATTTCAGAATCTATGATGAAGAAGATAGAATCTAATGATTTAGAGTTTGAAAAAAGAGTTTATAGAGTTGGTGATATTAAAGGGTTTGATATTGTCATCATAGCTATAAATGACATACCACTTCAAACTGAAATATTTAGAGAATCAAGAGATTATAGATGTTTATGTAACTCAGTAGATTCTACATTATATTGTGATTTTATTTTACCAGCATACATAAAAAAAGATGATCTACTCATCACAGTATCTACATCAGGTTCATCACCAGCACTAGCAAAACATCTGAAATATTATCTAAAAAATTTGATTCCAGATAGTATCTCAGATTTTTTAAAAGAGATGAAAAAGCTTAGAGAGACTTTACCAAAAGGTGAAGATAGGATGAGATTGTTAAATAAAAAAGCTAAAAAATATATAGAGAGTTTTCCTAAAAAATAGTCTAATCTTAGATATTTTTTAAATTTCAGAGATAATAATTAAAGATTGTTGTATAATTATTTTAATAGCTTAAAGGATTGAAATGTATAAAATTTTGGTTGTTGAAGATAACGCAGATAATTTAGCTGTTTTAGAAGCTTTTTTAGAGGATGATTATGATCTTATAAATGCTGATGATGGTAAAAAAGGTTTAGATATGGCAATATCTGAAAAACCTGATTTGATTTTACTTGATATATCTTTACCTGAGATGGATGGAACAGAAGTTTTAGCAAATATTAGAAAGATAGATGATATAAAAGATACTCCAACCATCGCATTAACAGCTCATGCTATGCTTGGTGATAAAGAGAAGTATTTAGATTTAGGTTTTGATTCTTATGTGAGTAAACCTATTTTAGATGATGAAGAGCTTATAGAACTTATAGAATCTTTGATAAGAAAGGGATAAGATGGACTTTACAAAAGCAGTTAGCATAGCAGATAATATCTACTGGGTTGGTCAGTTTTTAGAAAATGACCCTTTTCAATGTTTACCATATTTTATAGAAAATGGTGATGAATCTATACTTATAGATCCGGGTTCTATGCTAGAGTTTGAATCTGTTATGAAAAAAGTTTCAGAGATTACACCACTAAAAAATATAAAATATATCATTTTACACCATCAAGATCCAGATCTGTGTGCTGCTGTTCCAGAGATAGAAAAGAGGATAGCTCGTGATGATTTAGAGATTATCACACATAGTCGTATGAGTGTGCTTATTAAACATTATCAAGTTACTTCAAACTATTATGAGATAGATAAAAATGATCTAAAACTATCTTTTAAAAGTGGACTAGAACTACAATTTGTAACAACACCTTATTGCCACTCCCCCGGTGCGTTTGTAACTTATGAACCAAAATCAAAAGTGCTATTTTCTAGTGATATTTTTGGTGGGCTTGAGGAATCTTGGGAGTTTTATGCTAAAGATGATTATTTTGAACAAGCAAAAGCTTTTCATAGTGCCTATATGCCAAGTAAAGATATATTTAACTATGCCCTTAGAAAAATTGAGCAGTTAGATATAAACATTATCGCTCCACAACACGGCTCTATTATAGAGAGAAAATATGTTTATAACCTTATAGAAGATATGAAAAATCTTGAATGTGGTTTATATATAGATAATAAATATAATGATGAGCTTATAGATACGATAAAACAACTTGAAGATAAAGAGAAAGAGTTAAATGAGTATAAAAATCATCTTGAACAAAAAGTTAAATCAAAAACATATTCACTTGAAGAGACAAACTCTAAGTTAGAAGCTGAACAGTTAAAACTAAACAAATTTAACAAATATCTTAGTGAACTAAACTCGGTTGATGTTAGTTTTTTAGCAAATAACTCAGTTAAGCAAGTTTTAGATATAACAGATTCTCAAGTTGGAATTTTTTACATAAATGATGAAGATGATAATCTAAAGGTTTTAGCTAAATACTCTATCGATGAGAATCTTTTAAAAGAATCTTATTTTGATGTTTCACCAGATGGGATTGTAAAAAGAGCTCATGAGAGTGGTGAATGGATATATGTAGATGGTATAAGTGAAAATGTTGCTATCACTATTGATTTAGGACTTTACAAAGCTAAACTACAACATATAAAAGCGATTCCATTAGTGTTTCAAAAGAAAAAGATTGGTGTGATTCTTGTAGCTTCTGTTTCATCTTCACTTTTTGATGAGAGTTACTTAAAAGGGTATATAAACTCACTTGTTCAATCTCTAAGCAATGCTATCTCTTATATAGAAACACAAAAAAGCTCTATCGCTCTACAAGACGCAAATATGGAGCTAGAGGAATCAAATAGATTAAAATCTGAATTTTTAGCAAATATGAGTCATGAGCTTAGAACCCCACTAAACTCTATCATAGGTTTCTCAAACATTTTACAAAAAAATAAAAAAAAC
>CAYLNF010000094.1:0-2786 GCA_964385165.1 uncultured Sulfurimonas sp. | reverse complement strand
AAAGATTATGGTTTTAAAAATACTAACAATTTTTTATTATCACTTAAATCAGATATAAAACTACCTAAAAAAACAAGAGATATATACTTATATCTACCTTATAAAATGTTAAATATTTACCCTACGGTAAATCTATTTTCAAATCTAAATCTTATGAATGGTCAAAAAAATAATAGACCTTTCTTTTATAAAACTACAAGTTTCAAAGATAATGGAAATAGTATAAATTTAGGTAGAGGTATATCTATAGATAAAGTAAAAGGTACTTTACGAATCGGTAACCAAGAGGTTCGTATGAGAAGATTTGTGAGAACATATTATACAAAAGATATGAAACTAGAAAACAATATCCAAATTTTAAATAAAGATACTGGGCTAAGTGTTATATATATGTCAAGCTATAAGATGTTTTTAGTTGTAGATGAAAATACTTATAACTCTTTATATATTCAGCTTATGGTGTTAGAAAATTATGATAAAAATCTGTTTGAAAAAGTTGCTTCAAACCCTTATGCTAAACTATATAAGTTGAAAATTTAAGTGATAAAAAGGTTTAGCATATGAAGTTTTTTTTACTAATACTATCTGTTTCATCATTATTTGCTTCAAACCCTAATTTATTTCTTTTAAATAGATATAGTGATGATATAAATGTTACAAACTGGTATATGAGTGAAAAACTTGATGGTGTTAGAGCTTACTGGGATGGGCAAAAGCTTATATCAAGAGGTGGTAAAGTTTTTGCCACTCCAAAATTTTTTACAAAAGATTTTCCAAAGTTCAAACTTGATGGTGAACTTTGGAGTAAAAGAGATAATTTTAGTAATATTGTTTCAATTGTAAATCAAAAAAAGCCACATAATGGATGGAAAAATTTAACTTATAATGTTTTTGAAGTTCCAGAGGCGGATGGAAATTTAACTAAAAGATTAAGTGTAGTTAAAGAGAGTAGATATATAAAAGTTATAAAACAGATTCAGATAAATAGTAAAAAAGATTTAGATAATTTTTTTAAATCTGTGACTAAGAAAAAAGGTGAGGGTATTGTTGTTCGTAATGGTTCTTTAGATTATTATACTGGAAGAACTGATGATGCTTTAAAAGTTAAAAATTATATAGATGATGAGTGTGAAGTGGTTGGTTACAACAAAGGTCAAGGTAAAAATAGTGGTTTAGTTGGTTCACTATCTTGTAAAATGAAAAATAATAAAGTGATTAAGATAGGTAGTGGATTAAATAAGAAAGAGAGGATAACACCACCAAAAGTAGGTTCAATCATAACTTTTAAATACTATGGTTTAACATCAAAAGGGAATCCTAGATTTCCAATTTTTTTAAGAGAGAGAAACTAAAATATGGTTTATAAACATAACTTTAATCCAACAATATCTGATGAAGATATATTTAATGAAATTTTAAAAGAGAAAGATAGCATAGGTTATTATAATCTAGTTCATCAAGATACAGCTGATTTTAAAGAGTATGCCAAAACTGTAAAACAAAAGAATATCTTAGTTATAGGGATAGGTGGTAGTACATTAGGAACATATGCTATATATAAATATCTAAAACACTCTAAAAATTTAGATAAAAAGCTTTACTTCCTTGAAACAACAGACCCGATAGATATAAAATCGAAGATAGAGTTAATAGATCTAAAAGATACACTTTTTATAGTTATATCTAAATCTGGAACAACGGTTGAGACTATATCTATCTTTAAATATATAAATTCATTAATTGAGTGTGATAAAAACAACACCTTGATTATTACAGAAGATGATTCTAAACTAAATAATTATGCTAAAATAAAGGGTATAAGAAGTTTTTATATCCCTAAAAATGTTGGTGGTAGATTCTCTGTTTTTAGTGCTGTTGGTTTATTACCTTTAGCGATAGTTGGTATAGATATAGATGAACTTTTAGCTGGTGCTAAAGATATATACGATTCATTTTTTTCTAAAGAATCAAATATGGATGCTTATCACCGTATATTAAACAAAGCAAGATTTTTTGTGGAGTATAAAAATAGTTTCAATATCAATGTTCTTTTTTCATACTCATCAAGATTGGAGGGTTTTAATAAATGGTATATTCAACTTTGGGGTGAATCTTTAGGTAAAGTAGATATAAATTCATCAAGACAAGGTTTAACCCCCATAGGTATCATAGGGCCGATAGATCAACACTCTTTTTTACAGCTTATAGTTGAGGGTAGAAGAGATAAAACTGTAACAGTGATAAAGGTTGAAAACTTTGATAATGATTTAGAGATTCCAGCTATAAAACTAGATGGTTTAGATGAATTAAACTACTTAGATAATCTAAAATTTTCTTCACTTATAAATAAACAAGCAGATGCGACAATAGAATCTATAAATAATCTAAATGATATACCGTGTGATGTTATCACCATAGATGGTGTATGTGAAAGAAGTATATCAAGTTTGATGTATGAGTATGAACTACTAACCTCTGTTTGTGCTAAATTTATGTATATTAATGCTTACGATCAACCGGGTGTTGAGAGTGGTAAAATAATTTTGAAGAAAAAGTTAAAGGGATGATTTTATAAATATTATTAATAGGGTGATAAAAAATAGATGGATATATTAAAATTAATAGGAAGAGAGAAGAAGCTATTTAGTGATGATATAAAAAAATTAAATAAAAAACTACACAACATCATCTCAACATCATCATTTTTAGTAATAGGTGGAGCAGGTAGTATTGGTCAAGCCGTAGTAAAAGAGATATTTAAGAGAAACCCTAAAAAACTTCATGTG
>CAYLNF010000093.1:0-2814 GCA_964385165.1 uncultured Sulfurimonas sp. | reverse complement strand
AGTGTTTTATCCTCAGTATCATAAAGTGAAAATGGTTGTTTCTCTACAAGTTTTAAACCTGTAAGTTTCTGAAAAACTTTTATTTTATGAAAATATTGAACTATCTTATCGTGGTATTTTGTGTAGGTTTCATCTTCATTTTTAACAAATAAAGTAAAAAATGTATGAAGTTCCTCATTTACAAATTCAGCTTCTACACATAAAAACTCATCATCTTTATCTTTACTCATTGTTCCATCAGCAACATCTGAGAATCCATAAAGTGTGTTTATATCTGCGATGAAGATTCCATCATCATTAAGTTTTGTAGCCATAGATTCTAAAAAAGGTAAAAGTGTCTCTTTATCCATAAAGTTTAAAACATCAAAGATTGAAACTATCGCATCATAAGTTCCATCAACTTTAGTAGCATCTATACACTCAGCATCAAGCCCTTGAGATAAGCACTCATCAACCATAACAGAACTTAAATCAACACCCCTACATTTAACACCATCACTAATCATCCGTCGCATAAAACCACCACGACCACAACCAACATCTAAAAGTGTTTTTACATTTTTATCAGCCAATTCTGAACGGTAAAGGTCATAAAGTGCTTCTGTTGCCTCTTCGATTCCTAAAAGATGTTCAGCTTTAGCATATAAGTCTAAATTTGTCATAAACTATTTTTGCTCTTCTTTAATGATGCCGTTAATTTTTTCATAAATATCTAAAACTTCATCTTTTTTAGCAATATAACTATTTTTGTTAGCGATTAAGTAAGTAGATGAAGTCATAATATCCTCAACAACCTCTAAACCATTTTGTTTCATAGTAGCACCAGTCTCAACCACATCAACTATCATATCTGCTAAACCAATAAGTGGAGCTAACTCAATAGAACCATAAAGTTTTATAATCTCAACACTCACAGCTCTCTCTTCAAAATATCTTTTAGTGATATTTACCATTTTAGAAGCAACTTTCAAATCAGGCTTATTAAGATCAAGCTTTTCACCTTTTCTCATCCCAATAGAAACTTTACAAACACCTTTTTGTAAATCTAAAAGACGAATCACATCAAGCCCTTGCTCCTCTAAAGTATCAAGACCAACAACACCAATATCTGCTGCTTGATGGTAAACATAAGTCGCTACATCTTGGTTTCTTACAAGTAAAAAAGTAAAGTTTGGAGTCTCTAAAATAAGCTTTCTATCATCAAATTTGAACTCATCACCAAATATTTTTCCAAATATCTCTAGTGTATCTTTAGCGATACGACCTTTAGGAAGTGCAACTGTTAGCATCTATAACGACCTTATGTATAAATATAATTTTCGCCATTTTATCTAAAAATAACTCAAAGTTTGATGAGTATAACCTAAAGATTAAAAAAGATTCTTGTTATTTATCTCATTAACATTAACTTAACACTAAAATAATATTATACAATTTTAGAAGATTATATAAGTAATCTAAATACTTTGGAGTTAATAATGAAACATATTATTTTACTAACCTTTACAATTTTTTCACTAAATGCCATGAGTTTAGATGAAACTATCTCCTATGCCTTAGAGCATAACAATGCCCTAAAACAGATAGATATAGATGTTAAGCGTTCAAAAGAGCAAAGAAGCATCAAACAAGCACAAAAATATGGTCGTTTTGATGTTATAGCATCTTATGACCACTATAATCTATCAAGAACATTGGTACCATTAGCCCCTATGACTTTAGCTAGTTCACCAGATGGATCTTACAAAGTTCCAACAACAAAAGATCTTTTTAGTGCTGGAGTATCTTATAATGTTATACTTTTTGATGGTTTCGCTCAACAAAATTCATACAAAATTTCAGATCTTCAATACCAAAATAGTTTTATAAAAAATAAACTTGGTCGTGAGGAGTTGATATATAATGTAAAAAATTTATATATCTCACTTTTAACTTTAGAGGAGCAACTAGTAGCACAATCTCTATACACCGTATCTGAGTTAAGAGTTCTTCAAAAAATACAAAAACAAAGAAAAGAGGGAACAAAATCTAAGCTTGATTTTCTTAGAGCAAAAAATGCTTTTGAAGCTAGTAAAGCACAAGAGAGTATCATTGAAGCGAACATAGCTATATTAAGAGCAAATATTAACTCTATTTTAGGTGATAAAGAGTTTGACAAAACAGAACCTATAACGATAGATATGGAAAAAGATAACATCAAAGATACAGCAGGTATAAAAGATCTTCAAAGGTTTAAAGCTACACAATTAAATATCAAAATCAATGAGAAAAGAAGAAAACAAGCTAAATCTGCCTATTTTCCAATTATAGATTTTAGTGCTTATTATGGTCAAAATTTTGGTCCAAACGATACAACAAACACAGTACCAACTACAAGTGTAGCTCCAACAGCTGGTTCTACACTTATAGATAAGGGTGACTGGAATAATGAAAATGTTTGGCAACTTGGTGTTCACCTAAAATGGAACATATTTGATTTTGGTTCTAAATCTGCTAAATATGAGCAATCAAAACTCTCTTATTTAGAATCTAAACTTGAGAGTAATGATGTAGAGATAGAACTAAAAAAGAATATCATAACTGCTAACAATAAGATAAAATTAGCAAAAGCACAATTTTATAGTAGAAAATCTCAATATCAACTTTTAGATGAAACTGAAAAAATTGAGCAGGTTCGTTATGACAATAACGCCTTAACACTAACTGACTTACTTGCTACACAAGCAAATAAAGCGTTAGCTAAAGCACAAATGATTAACGCAAAATATGAGTACAAAAAAGCTATTTGTTACTTAGAATATCTATTTGAAAAAG
>CAYLNF010000092.1:0-2901 GCA_964385165.1 uncultured Sulfurimonas sp. | reverse complement strand
ATGAAAAACTTTGTTTCATTTTTATAAGCATCAGTTTTTCTATAAGATAGATAGTAGATAGAAAAAGCAACCATCATAAAAGTAAAAAGTGTCACAAAAAATAGTGAAACTTTATTTAGCACAAAAGAGATTCCTAATGGTGGAGCTATGGAGATTATCTCAATGTAAGGTTTATCACCTATGAGGCTAAAAGCTAAAAATAGTAAAAAAAGTTGAAGTGCTGTTGATGTAAAAGCCACACCATTTTTACCAAACTTTGAGAGTAGAGGAGTTGCGAAGCCAAATAGTAATGGTAGGGCTATAAATAAAACTGAACTCATTTTAGTTCCTCAAACTTGTGATTTCATCTATATCTGTTTTGCCTGTAAGTTTATAATACTCAATGGCAAAACTAACACCTAAAGCTAAAACAGCCATACCTATAACGATAGCTGTTAGAATCATAGCTTGTGGAACTGGGTCGTTCATATTTATAAAACCTTGTTGATTATCTGTAAGAATCGGAGCTAAAGCACTCTGTTTATAGATAAGACCTATAAAAAGTAAAAAAAGTGCTGTTTCCATAATCGCAACACTCATAAAAATCTTTATAAGATGTTTTTGTGTTAAAAGACCAAACAATCCCACAAAAAATAGTGTCATAGAGCCAACAGTTACAACTATTTTTATAACTTCAGGTTGGTTAAAAAACTCAAACATCATCACTCCTTTTTATAAGGTTTTGAGTTATCATACTCATCTCACTACCCACTTTTATACCAACTATGATGTAGATGATAGGGATGATTCCACCACTAAGTAATAGACCCATATCTGAGATATTATTTGGTAGGAAGTTTCCTAAAAATTTATCTAAAACTACTAAACCTATAAGCCCTATGAGAACATAAGAGATTCCAGCAAAAGTCTCAATCAAAGTTATAACACTATGTGGAACTTCAAACTCTTTATGTGAAATAAGAAGAAGTAACACACCACTAGCGATGATAACACCACCTTGAAAACCACCACCAGGGCTTAGATGACCATAAACCATAACATAGATTCCAAATAAAATGATGATAGGAAAAAGTAGCTGTGAAGCTGTTTTTAACATAAAGTTACTTTCAGCTTTTAGGTTACATCTGATGTTAGAATCTAACATCAAGCCGATTCCTAAAGAAGCTATAAATAAAACTGCTATCTCTCCAAGTGTATCAAACCCACGAAAGTAAACAACAACAGTAGTTACGGCATTTGCTACACCCTCAGAGCTATTTAGTTTTAAAAGTTCATCGCCAACTCTTTTTATATCTGCTGGGATGTTGTTTAGTAAAACATTTAAAAATGTAAGGATTAAACTAGCACTTAGAGCAAAACCACTAAATGATGAGGTTGATATATCTCTTTTTAGATTCATTTTTTCTCCCCTAGATGTTTAAGAGCCATCAAAAATATAAGTGAACTTATCCCAGCCCCTATAACAGCTTCTGTAAGAGCAACATCAGGTGCTTTAAATATAAAAAACAGAACCACACTACCAAGACTAACACCCATAAATAAGATGATAGAATCAGCTAACTTTTTTTGAGTTATAGCACTAAAAGCTATAATTATGATTCCTATAAAAACACTAAGTATTATAAACCCTATCATTTTTGTGCCTCTTTTAGTTCATCTGAACCTAAAATAAAACCATCTTTATGTGTAGCTCTAGCGATAACAGAAGAAGATAAAGGGTTTGTAAGAAGTATAAAAACAGCAAGTAAAATCAGTTTCCAAGCCCAAGTTGGTTCTGAAAAGATAGCTCCAACTATCACTAAAATAGTGGCGATGGTGGTGGTTTTTGTTCCGATATGGATACGGGTATAAACATCAGGCATACGAACTAAACCAACAGCACTAACTAAAAAAGCAAAAGTACCAAATAAAATAAATATATAACCAATATACTCTAACATCTAAATCCCTTTCTCAATATAGCGACCAAATATAGTTGCCCCTAAAAAGCCAATCAGCCCAAAAACAAGAGCAATATCAAGGTAAAAACTTCTTTGGAAATATAAACTTAAAATCACTAAAAGTGAAACAGACATAACACTTATAACATCAAAGGCTACAACTCTATCACTAAGTGTTGAGCCTTTTAAGAATCTATAAAGTGCGATGGAAATTGAAAGTAATAATAAAATTATGATAAATTCAAACATTTTTCTCTCTGAAATAATATTGTTAAGTATGACAAAATAGTGCTTAAAAATTGTTTTTTTTTGAAACTTTCATATAAATCTTAATATTTAAAGGTTATAATCTATTTATATTTAAAAAGTAAAGGAACTACAAATGGTAGAAGCAGCAGAAAAAGCACTAAAAAAAGCAAAAAAAGAGGCTAAAAAATTAGCAAAACATAAAGCTCATAAAAAAGCAGTTAAAGCAAAAAAAGCAGTTAAAGAAGCAAAACTTAAACTTCAAGCTAAATTAGATAAAAAAGCTAAAGAGAAAAAGATTGCTAAAAAGAAAAAAGCAGCTAAAAAGGCTAAAGAGTTATAATTTAACCATTAAACTCCTTGTAAGGGGTTTAATAGTTTATAGATACATAAACTGTGATAATAGTATGATTATCACAACAAATATAAATGGGAAAAGGTGGTTTTTGAAAACAAAAGGGTTTATCCCAAAAAACTTTTGATTGATTCCCCTTATACCAAGCCATGAAGCCATAAATGCTTTGATACTAAGCATAATCTGAAAACTACTAAGTCCATCCTCTTTAATCTCCCCAAAAACTTGAGTAATCATAAAGGCACCAGTAGCAACTGCCACCATTAAAGCGTAAGGTACAACTTTCCTTACATGAATCATAATCGCTTCTCTAGCAATTTTGTACTGCTCATCTGTTAAATTTTCTTTCATTTTAGATAA
>CAYLNF010000091.1:0-3037 GCA_964385165.1 uncultured Sulfurimonas sp. | reverse complement strand
CACGAGCAAGACGAGTGATAGAATCAAGAAGTATAACTACATCACGACCAAGTTCTACTCTTCTTTTTGCTTTTTCTATAACCATCTCAGCCACCTTTACATGGTTTTTTGCTGGCATATCAAAAGTTGAGCTATAAACCTCACCTTTAACACTTCTCTCCATATCAGTAACCTCTTCAGGTCTCTCATCAACAAGTAAAACCATCAAATCAACATCAGAATGGTTGTTTGTTATACCGTGAGCTATCTCTTTTAGAAGTTCTGTTTTACCACTTCTAGGTGGTGCTACGATAAGACCCCTTTGCCCTTTACCAATAGGTGAGAAAAGGTCAAGCATACGACCCGTAAGACCTTTTTCACGATACTCAAGTTTTAGTTGCTCTTGTGGATACAACGGAGTAAGGTTTTCAAATAGTGGTCTTTTTTTACTCTCTTCAGGTGGAAGTGAGTTAACAGCTTCAACTTTTATAAGAGCATAGTATCTCTCTTGATCTTTAGGTGGGCGAACTTGACCAGTTACAACATCACCATTTCTAAGAGCGAATCTTCTGATTTGAGTGTTTGACACATAAGCATCATTTATAGATTCATTAAAACTTTTATCGATAGAACGGATAAATCCATAACCATCTTGCATAATCTCTAAGATTCCACTAAACAAGATGAACCCACCCTGTTTAGTTTGTGCTTTTAAGATTTCAAAGATTATATCTTGTCTTTTTAACTCATTTGGATGTTCAACTTTTAACTCAGTTGCCATAGCAACTAAAACTTCAATATTTTGAGTACGAAGTTCATCTATCGTAGCACCATTTACTGGAGTATGTGAACGGTTCTTATTGTTTTTGTTATTTGGCTTAGTGTTTTTGCGAGGAGATTGTTGTGAATTGTTTTCACTCATAAAGTAATTACCTTAATTTATTTAGATTTGTATCGAAGAAGGAGTTTTAAGATCTATATCTTAATTTATAGGTGTAATTTTACACTAATATATAAGCTTCTGTCAAGTTTATAGTTCATCTATTATTAAGTTTTTTATGTTAACTTATGTAGATAATTCATGTAAAAAGTTTAATTCTAGGAGTAGATAATTTGAAAAGGGTAGTATTTAAGGTTGGAAGTAGTGTTTTAACAAATATTGACAATATAGCCAAAGAGAGGATGTTAAATCTAGTTTCACTTATCACAGAAGCTAGAAAAAAATATGAGGTTATTCTTGTAACATCAGGAGCAGTAGCAGCTGGTTATACAGCACTAAAGCTAGATAGAAAAAAAGAGGTAAGTAAAAGAGTTTTAGCTTCTGTTGGTCAACCTATACTTATGAGTAGCTATAAAAGTAAGTTTGATATATTTAATGTTGATATTGCTCAAATTCTTCTAACGGAAGAGGATTTCGACTCAAGAGTACATACTAAAATATTTCAACAAATTATCGAAAGAACTTTAGAAAACAATATTTTACCTATCGTAAATGAAAACGATATATCTACAACTCCAGAACAACTTTTTGGTGATAATGATCAATTATCAGCACATGTCGCACACTATACTAATGCTGATATTTTGATTATATTAAGTGATATTGATGGTTATTATGAAGAGAATCCTAAATTAAATCCAAAAGCTAAAATTAGAAAAGTTGTTACAAATATAAAAGATGAAGAGCTAGAGCAAGAACACTCTCCAAACAACGAATTTGCGACAGGTGGAATCGTTACAAAACTAAAAGCTGCTAGATATATGATGAATCATGACAAAGAGATGTTTTTATGTAGTGGATATGATTTAGTAACAGCTAGAGAATTTTTATTTGAAGATAATTATAATAAAGGCACACTTTTTACACCTAAAACGAAAACTAAATAGGGATTGAATCACTGATGGATAAAAAATATAAAATTTTAGTAACAAATGATGATGGTTATGAGGCTAAGGGTTTAGTTGAACTTGTAAATGCTTTAAGAGAATTAGAAGATGTTGAGGTTATGGTTGTAGCACCAGCAAATGAAAAATCTGCTTGTGGACACTCTCTTACTCTTGTTCGTCCACTTAGATTTGTAAGTGTTGGAGATGATTTTTATAAGCTTGATGATGGTACACCTGCTGATTGTGTTTACCTTTCACTTAGTGCTATTTATGAAGATGTTAAGCCTGACTTATTAGTTAGTGGGATTAATCGTGGCTCAAATATGGGTGAAGATATAACTTACTCTGGAACTTGTGCTGGTGCTATGGAGGGGGTTTTACACGATGTTCCATCTATTGCTATATCGCAAGTGATGGATTTTACAGACCCATCTGGTGATTTTACACTCGCTTGTAAAACTATAAAAAAGATAGTTTCTAAAGTGATAAATGGCTCTTTCCCACTACCCCAAAGGGAGTTTTTAAATATAAACATTCCACATGGAGTTAGTGAAGCTGAGATAAAAGTAACTTATGCTGGTTATAGATTCTACGCAAACGATTCCCATCTTCACAGAAACCCTAGAGGTGAAGAGTTTTACTGGCTAGGTTTACATCCACTAAATTTTTCCCCACGAAAAGGTGTAGATGGTATGAGTGACCATGAAGCTATCGAAGCTGGAAATATCTCTATAACCCCAATAATGCTTGATATGAGTGCTTATAAAAGTATGAAAAAGTTAGAAGAGTGGATATAGTTTTAGGTATAATTATTTATGAAATTTGAGTGGGATAAAAAGAAAGAAAAGATTAATATTAAGAAACACAGTGTTACTTTTGAACAAGCATCTTATGTGTTTGCCGATAGATTTTCTTTAAATAGATTTGATGATGAACATTAACAGAAACTAAAGCATATCAAAAAAGGTGTCCAAAATGAAAAAAGAGTATGACTTTACAAATGCTGAACAAGGTAAATTTTATAGACCGATAGAGGAGTTAGATATACCAATCTATTTAGACGATGATGTTAAAAATTTCTTTTTAGAAAATATGAAACAAAAAACAAAAAATTTCTCTTTAAATAATATTGTTAATTCATTGTTAAAACAAGATATAGAGATCTCTAAAA
>CAYLNF010000090.1:0-3046 GCA_964385165.1 uncultured Sulfurimonas sp. | reverse complement strand
AAATTTTCTATCTAAAAAAGAGAATAGAATAGCTCAAGAGAAAAAGATAGCTACACTACTTTCCCCTAGTATCAAATATATCTATCTTTTAATGAGAGACAAAAGAGGTAGATTTAGGTACCTTTTGGATGCTTCAAAAATAGATAAAGCAAATTTTTACCAAAAATTTGATGTAGATAGTCCAAAATATAACTTAGTATATGAGATAAAAAAACCACAAGTTATTAGATATGAAGATGTTGAGAATCTTTGTTTAACATACCTATACCCACTAATTATAGATGGTGATGTGGTAGCGATACTTAGTTTTGATATAACAAACTACTTAAAACAAGATATAGATTATCTAATCAAGCCCCTTGAGAGTTTTTTTATAATCTTAATGATATTTATCATATTACTCATACTGATGACAACAGTTCAAGTTATTCATTATTTTGTAACAAGAAAAAAAATATTTACAGATCCCTTAACTCAACTATTTAACAGGAACTATCTTCAAGAGATTATGCCTATGTTAAACCTTGAACATTACAGTATAGCTATGCTAGATCTTGATAGATTTAAGTCGGTTAATGATACCTATGGACATAAAGCTGGTGATTTTATCCTATCACAGAGTAGTAAAATTTTTAAATCTTCTATACGTGATACTGATATATTAATTCGTTATGGTGGTGAAGAATTTTTACTTTTTATATATAACAGAGATAATGACCCTTCAATATCTATGGAGATATGTGAAAGAGTTAGATCTAATATTAGTAAAAATCTATATACATTTGATAATAATGATATAAAAATGAGTGTTTCAATAGGTATAAATAAAAGACCTCACCTAGAAAAAAATCTAACTGAAGCTATAAAAAAAGCAGATAAAATGTTATATATAGCTAAAAGTGAGGGTAGAGATAAAGTTATTGCACTAGATGATAATATGGTTAACAAAGATGAAAAATCTTATGATATACAATTTGTAAATGAAGCTATTTTAGATAATAGAGTTGTTTGCTATTACCAACCAATATATGACCATATGAAAAATGAGATAGTAAAATATGAAGCTTTAGTTAGAATCAAAGATAAAGATGGTTCATTAATCTACCCAATGTCATTTTTACCAGATCTAAAACATACAAATATTCACTACAAGCTCACACAAAGAATCTTGTCACTTATATTTGATAAATTTAGAACAAATGGCAAATATGTAACAATAAACTTAAGCTTTTTAGATCTAATAAATCAAGATATAGTAAACACGATACAAGATAGTTTAGGCTCAGATAGAGAGTTTGCTAAAAGAATCACATTTGAGATACTTGAGAGTGATGAGATAGAAAATATAGAGCTTTTTAAAGAGAAAATAAGTTTTATACACTCTCTAGGCTCAACAGTTTCAGTAGATGATTTTGGTAGTGGTTATTCAAACTTTAGAACTGTTTTAGATATAGAAGCAAACTACCTTAAAATAGATGGATCATTAATCAAAAACATAGATAAAAATGATAAAGATTTTAAAGTTGTTGAGAGTATTATCCACTTCGCAAAAGTTTCAAATATGTCAACAATAGCAGAGTTTGTTCACTCTAAAGATGTTTATGACAAACTAAGAACTCTTGATCTTGACTATATGCAAGGGTATTATGTCTCTAAACCGATAGAAAAATTAGCTACTAATGAGGATTTATTTAAAGATTAGATGTTAGCACAAACTTTTTATAAAGATTTAATATTTCTATAAGGTTTGTACAGGTATAATATCAACCTACAAAAGGACGAGTGGGTGAGTGGTTGAAACCACATCCCTGCTAAGGATGCGTATGGGTAACTGTACCGAGAGTTCGAATCTCTCCTCGTCCACCACCTCTTAATACAATCTAAGTAACTATTTAAAATCTGAACTTTACAATTCTTAAACATACCAATTTACTATATTAGCAATTATACACTATAATTCCATAAATAAAAAAAGGATATAAAATGTTTGGAAGAACTAAATTAAAAGAGTACAACTTAAGTGAAGATGAGTTAAGTAAACTTCAATGGGCTAAGATCACTACGGAAAAGGGTGTTATTTATATTAAATTATTTAATACAGAAACACCAAATACTGTTGCGAATTTTGCTCATTTAGCAAATAGTGGTTTTTATAATGACCTTAGTTTTCACCGTGTGATTCCAGGATTTATGGCTCAGGGTGGTTGTCCTCTTGGAACTGGTACTGGTGGACCTGATTGGGCGATCGCTTGTGAGACTAACTTAAACACTTCTAAACATAGAAGAGGTAGTATATCTATGGCTCATGCTGGACCAAATACTGGTGGTAGTCAATTCTTTATCTGTTTTGTAGATACTCCTCATCTTGATGGTGTTCATACTGTTTTTGGTGCTATTGAGGAAGATGATGAAGAGAGCTTTAAAGTTTTAGATTCTATACAAGGTCAAGATGCTATAAAAAGCATTGAGATTTTAGAAAGTAAATAGGAACCTCCTATTTTAGTCCATATATGTTGTAGTGTTGATTCCCACTTCTTTTTAGAAAAGCTACAACAGGAGTTTCCATCTGAGAAACTCACTGGATTTTTTTATGATCCAAATATCCATCCATACTCAGAATATCAACTCCGTCTATTAGATGTTCAACGATCATGTGATAAGCTTGGCATAGATCTGATAGAGGGGGAGTATGATTTTGAAAACTGGATGGATGCTGTTCGAGGTTTAGAAAAGGAGCCTGAAAAAGGTGCTAGATGTGCGGTATGTTTTGATAAACGGTTTGAGGTTAGTGCTAACAAAGCATTAGAGTTAGGTTTTGATAAGTTTACAACTACACTTCTTGTTAGCCCTTTAAAATCGCAAGAGCAGTTAAAAAAAAGTGGAGATATTTTTTATAAGAAACATGGTGTTGAGTTTATCGCAGTTGATTACCGCTCAAATGGTGGTACCCAAGATCAAAGCCGTGTAACAAAAGAGGAACAACTTTATCGACAAGATTATTGTGGTTGTCTTTTTGGTTTAACTATCCAAAGAGATGAGCAAAATC
>CAYLNF010000089.1:0-3090 GCA_964385165.1 uncultured Sulfurimonas sp. | reverse complement strand
TGATGATAGTTATATGATATGTGGTGATAAGAGTTGTTTTGCTAATACTAAAGATATTAATAAGATAAATGAGTTGATTAACAACTCGATTTAATTTAAGGAATAATTATGGGTTCAAAAAGAAATATGCTAGATACAGAGTTAGATGAAAACTCTATCGAAGAGATAGTACATGAAGATAGAAGAAGATCTGATGATGAGAATGTTGTAGAGAGTGAAAAAAGAAATAAAAAAGGTAAATCTAAGAAAGTTGCTGTTTGGATAAAAGAGGAGGTTTTAGCTTATGAAGATGAGTTAAAAACTTTACAAATAGAGCTTTTAAAGATGCAAAACCATATCAAAGAGACTGGTCAAAAGATTCTTATGATATTTGAGGGGCGTGATGCTGCTGGTAAAGGTGGTACTATAAAAAGAATCACTGAACACCTTAACCCTCGTGGTGCTAGAGTTGTCGCACTTGATAAACCAAATGATGTTGAAAAAACTCAATGGTATTTTCAAAGATATAGCCACTTTTTACCATCTGCTGGTGAGATAGTGTTGTTTGATAGAAGTTGGTATAACCGTGGTGGTGTTGAGCCTGTTATGGGGTTTTGTACACAAGAGGAGCATAAAGAGTTTTTACATGAAGTTCCAGAGTTTGAAAAGATGTTAATCAACTCAAATATTAAAATTTTTAAATTTTACTTCTCTGTATCTAAAGAGATGCAAGAAAAAAGGTTTCAAAAAAGGAGAACTGATCCATTAAAACAGTATAAATTATCACCTGTTGATGAACAATCACAAGGTCTTTGGGATAAATATACCATAGCTAAATACTCTATGCTTTTAGCTTCACATACAGATCATGCTCCATGGACAATCATCCGTTCTGATAATAAGAAAAAAGCTCGTATTAATTGTATTAAGCATATTTTAGATAACATTGAGTATCCTAACAAGATAAAAAATAAAAAGCTGGAAACAGATGGGGAGATTCTTATCCATGCTAATGATGAGATTCGTATTATGGAGACAGAGATGTCTTTAAAGAAAAATCTATAAAAAAAAGGGGGGGGGAAACCGATATGAAAAGTATTTTTTTAAGCTTAGTTATTTTAGCTACTATGACAACTTTTTTCACAGGTTGTGATAAACCAAACTATCAACATCCACTACACAGAAAATAGTTAAATATAAATTATGCTATAATCCCTAAATTAAAATAAGGGGGTTATATGCTACACCAACTTCGAAAATATATGTTTATGATAAAACTTGGTTATCAACATACAAATAAATTTAAAAAAACTTTCTTCCATCCATTTATAACTTGTAAACAAGCATATAGACAACTCTCAACTGATCGTCAAACATACTCAAATGGTGTGCTTGAATTTTTAAACATAGAGGTTGAGGTTATTGGTGAACTTCCAAAAAAAGATAAAATTCTTTATGCTATAAACCACCGTTCACTTCTTGATATTATCGTTATGGAAAATATTTTCTCTAAAAACAATAAAAATGGTACTTGGATAGCAAAAGAGGAGCTTTTTACTGCTGTATATGGTAAATTTTTCCAGTATAGTGGTTGTATTAGTGTTGATCTTAAGAGTGGTAAAGGGTTGTTAAAATTTTTTAAAGAGATTAAAAAGATACTCCAAAAAGTTGATGATTTTAACATATATATTTTCCCTGAGGGTGAGAGATATAAAGGTGAAGGTTTACAAACATTTCAAAGTGGTGCTGCTAAGATAGCAAGAGCAAATAAACTTGATGTTGTACCTGTTTTCATAAATGAAAAACTTGAAGAGGTATTTAAAAAAGCCCCTTATAAAGAGAAAAGAATCGTAAAAGTACACATAGGTGATATTATAGATTCTAAAAATTTAGAGAGTGAATATACTAAGTTTATGAACGAAGCAAAAAGCTCATCATAGGCTGTTTTGATTATGGATATTTTGAGATTTAATAGTTTTATTGCTCAAGATGTTCTTATATTTTTTTATTATTTAGGTGCTGTTATAATACCTATCTTTTTATGGTCTATCCGTCTCTATCTTATCCAAAAACTCCCATTTTATAAAAAACTAGACAATAATATCTTCTATATATACAAACATTTAAGTATAAAAAGAAAGATAGAGATCATTTTTCTTTTTATATTTATCTTCTTGTTTATGGAGCTAACTTTAAGAGTGATGTTTGAGTTTATGATAGCATACTTTGATATACATAACTATCTTTATCAAATATCTAAAAACTCACAAATATAAAAAATAATATTTATACCATCTTAATTCATTTAAGAGTATAATCGACAAAAAAAGATTATATAGGGTTATGAGATGAGTAAAATGAGTTTAGGTGTAAATATAGACCATGTAGCAGTTTTAAGAGAAGCTAGAAGAGTAAATGATCCAGATATTTTACAAGCACTTTATGTTGCTGTAAATAATGGAGCTGATCAGATAACTATCCACCTAAGAGAAGATAGAAGACACATACAAGATGTAGATGCTAAAAATATCATTCAACTATCAGCTATACCTGTAAATTTAGAGTGTGCCATAGATAAAGATATACTAAATATCGTTTGTGATTTAAAACCACACAGGGTAACTTTAGTTCCTGAAAAAAGGGAGGAGGTAACAACTGAGGGTGGATTAGATGTTTTTAATTTTAAAGATAAAATCTCTTTTGCGATTGAGCAACTTCACGATTCTATCATCCCAGTTTCACTATTTGTTGATCCTACCATAGAATCTATCGAGATGAGTAAAGAGTTAGGTGCTGAGATGGTTGAACTTCATACTGGAACATTCGCCAACCTTTTTGCTATGCTTAACTCATCACTACCCTACTCTAACCACTCTGTAAAAGAGTTTGAACTACCCCGTTATGAACTATCTGATAGATTAGAAAAGTCGATAGAAGATATAAAAAACTGTGCTATTCATGCCAATAAGATAGGTTTAGAGGTAGCTGCTGGACATGGTCTAAACTACCATAATGTTCACGAGATGATGAAGATAGAGGAGATAATAGAACTCAACATTGGTCAAAGTATCATCGCTAGAAGTGTATTTAGTGGTTTAGCTGATGCTGTAA
>CAYLNF010000088.1:0-3117 GCA_964385165.1 uncultured Sulfurimonas sp. | reverse complement strand
TTTTACTATTTTTTTGATTCGAAACTTATTAAGTAGGGTTTTTAGAGATGCCCATTAAATAGTGAAAACTTTTCATAAGCAGTTTTTTTATCAAAATAAAATCTTAACTCATCAAAATTTGAGATAATTACATATTTGGCAAAAGAGTGTGAAACTAAATAACCAAAAGCTTGAGGTTCTACCTTATCAAGATTCTTAGTATCTTGTGCTTTTAGTTCAATAATAGCAACAATTTTATCATCTAACACCATCAGCTTTTTTAGAATCTGTTTCATTTTTAGTTTCTCTTTGAAGATTAAAATCATTTGGAGTTGTGCTATCAAGAGTATAACCTAAACAGTTTTCAAAAATATCTTTTAAGAATCCATCTTGGTATTTTTCCTCTTTAACTGTTTTAACAAAGTCAATTTTTTCTAAATATTTTTGATACTCTGCCCATCTAAGAGCAACTTTACTTTCATCTTGACTTGCATTTTTGAGAACTGATTTTTGGAATATAGACACTTGGCAATACCTTAATTAATATTTTCTAATATAAAGTATTGTAGCTGAAAAAAGGTCAAATGGTAATTAATCTTTTTTTCTCTTACGATATAATACGATTTATATTAATCAACTAAAAGAGCCAAAATGATTCAACTAACAAATATCTGTAAAAACTACTCATCACAAGAACTTTTTAACAACCTAAACTTTAAACTTAACTCAGGAAACCGTGTCGGTTTAGTGGGTCGAAATGGGAGTGGAAAATCTACACTTTTTAAACTTATATTAGGTGAAGAGAGTGCTGATGAGGGGGATGTTATTATCCCTAAAGGGTATAAAATCGGTACTCTTAAACAGCATCTAACTTTCTCAGAATCTACACTTAGAGAAGAATCTGCTCTTGCATTAGAAGATGAGATGAAGTATGATGTTTATAGAGTTGAAAAGATTCTTTTTGGTCTTGGTTTTGTAGCTGAAGATTTAGATAAAGACCCACTCTCTTTTTCTGGTGGGTATCAGATTCGTATCAACCTAGCTAAACTTTTAGTGACTGAACCAAACTTACTTCTTTTAGATGAGCCTACCAACTACCTTGATATTGTTTCTCTTAGATGGTTAAAATCATTTTTGAGAAGTTTTGAGGGAGAAGTGATTCTTATCACCCACGATAGAGAATTTATGGATGCAGTTACCACTCACACTATGGGGCTAGTTCGTAAAAAAATAGAGATTATCCCCGGTAATACTCATAAATTTTATGAACAACTTAGTGCAAACGATGAACTCCATGCAAAACAAAAAATAGCACAAGATAAAAAAGTAAAAGAGTTAGAGGAGTTTATAGCAAAAAATAAAGCTCGTGCCTCAACAGCTTCACTAGCTCAGTCAAAAGTGAAACAGCTAGAGAAGATGGATAGATTAGAAGATTTAGGGTTTGATAATCAGCTTGAATTTAACTTTAGTTTTAAAGATACTCCAGCCAAAGTTTTACTTGATGTGAAAGATTTGAGTTTTGGTTATACACCTGAAAATATCTTGTTTAAAAATATCTCATTCACACTTGAAAAAGGGGAATGTCTTGGAATCATTGGTAAAAATGGTAAGGGTAAATCAACACTTTTAAATACCATCGCCAAAGAGTTAAAACAACTTAGTGGTGAAATTGATTACCACGGAACTACCTCTTTCGCTCACTTTGGACAAACAAACATCGCTCATCTAAGTGATAAAAATAGTGTTATGGATGAGATATATGTAGGCAACCCAAAACTAAGTGAAGCACAAGTAAGAAGTATTTGTGGTGGGATGATGTTTAGTGGCGATTCTGCTAAAAAGAAAATATCTTTACTCTCTGGTGGTGAGAAAAGTCGTGTCATGTTAGGACAAATTCTAGCACGAAATGTAAACTTACTTTTCCTAGATGAGCCAACCAATCACTTAGATATGGATAGCATTGAAGCACTCACAAAAGCGATTCAAAAGTTCGAGGGTTCAGTTATCATAGTTACTCACTCCGAAGAGCTTTTAAGAAGAGTTTGCGATAGACTTATTATCTTTGCTAAAGATGGTGCTGAGTATTTTGATGGTGCTTATGATGATTTCTTAGAAAAAATTGGTTGGGAAGATGAAGAGAAAGAGGAAACTGTAAAAGTAGCTCCAAAGTCTAACACCAAAGAGAACAAAAAACTAAAAGCTGAACTGGTAAGAGAGCGAAATAAACTAACTTCACCTTTGAAAAAGAAGATAGATAAACTAGAGGGTAAAATTATGGAGTTAGAGGAACTAGTAGAATCTCACCATAAAGAGCTTATAGAACACTCAAACTCTGGTGATTCTGCTTCACTTATGGAAATCTCAAAACTTGTAGCAGATGAAGAGAATCAGATAGAAGTGTTGTTTGAAGAGTTTGAAGAATTACAGACTGAGCTTGATTCTATAAATGAAGAGTATGAAAACAAAATGGAGGCATTATAATGGGTCAAGAGTTATATTTCTTACGCTCATCAGAGGGTAAAATAGTTAAAGATATGGTTAAATATGCTTATAGTGAAGATATGGAAAATCTAAATATTTTTACAGACCATTATGGTTTAACTACAAAAGATTTAGGGCTTTATGCCTTAGTTAACAATAAAATCGCAGGTGCTATCTGGTGTAGAGAGTTAAATAATAACCGTGATACTCCTGTTTTAAGTGTAGCTATCTTACCTGAGTTTAAGGGTGAGGGGATTGGTGCTTTTATGATGGAACAGTTTTTACAAGAGGCTGGAGCTATTTATGAGCAGATAACTATAGATATAACTCATAAACCAAAGGCTATAAGTTTTTATGAAAAGTTTGGGTTTGAGAGAGTTGAAGATTCTTTAGTGCTTATGAAAAAACTAGAAAAAAAAGAGGTTTTTCGCCCTACTGATGGGTATGATTCTAGTTATTGGATGGATTAAATATGGCAATTTGCCATAAAATCATTATCTTATTCTAAATCAAGATAAAATTTTGCCATATATCTAAAAGGTAAAAAGATGAATGGGAAAATTATGGTGACATATAAAATATTGTGTAATGCAGATTTGAATAAAGAGGTTTTTATAGATGAACTTCTTGCTAATGAGAAAGTTTTAAAGGTACTAA
>CAYLNF010000087.1:0-3231 GCA_964385165.1 uncultured Sulfurimonas sp. | reverse complement strand
GCAGCACCAGTTACATCAAGACCCATATCTTTTGCTTTTTTCAAAGCACATTGAGCAGCATCAACTCTTGATGTCATACCCATACCAACAGCTACCATAGCTGAATTTTTCACATAAACAACACAGTTAGATTTAGTTAATGATGCTACTTTATAAGCTATCTCCAAATCTTTCATCTCAGCTTCACTTGCTCCATTTTTAGAAACTAACTTAGCATTTTTAACCTCATCAGCTCCAACTTTATCAGCATCTTGGAAAACAAACCCACCATCTATATGTTTAAAATCTTTCTTATCATCAGCTAAAATAAGTTTATCGCTTCCCATCTCAAAAAGTTTGATTCTTTTCTTAGCAGCAAAAACCTCTTGAGCCTCTTCAGTGATTCTACCAGCTATAACAACCTCTAAGAAGATCTCATTCATTTTTTCAGCTAACTCTTTGTTTACAGTACCATTAACAGCTACAACACCACCAAAAGCAGAAACTGGGTCACATTTAAGTGCTTCAACATAAGCATCTAAAAGATTATCTTTTATAGCAAAACCACAAGGGTTACCATGTTTAGAGATACAAACAGCATTATCATCACCAAAAGCAGCAGCGATTTTAACAGCACCATTTAGGTCATTTAAGTTGTTAAAACTTGCTTCACCTTTTAATGTTTTAAAGTTGTTTGAGAAGTGTTTATCAAACTGATATAAAGCACCTTTTTGGTGTGGGTTTTCACCATATCTTGTAGCCATAACTTTATTTCCAACGATAAACTGTTTTTCACCAAAACCATCGTTAAATCTTTCATTCATATAGTTAGCTATCATAGAATCGTAAGCTGCTGTATGCTCATAAGCTTTTATCATATAACCACGACGGAACTCTTTTGTATTTTTCTCATTCTCTATCGCATCTATAACTTCAGCATAATCTTCAACATTTGTAACGATGATTACAGAATCGAAGTTTTTAGCAGCTGAACGAACCATAGCTGGTCCACCAATGTCGATATTTTCGATAATCTCATCAAAATCTTCTGTTTTTTCGATTGTTTCTTTAAAAGGGTAAAGATTTACACATACTAAATCGATAGATTCTACACCTAACTCTTTAGCTTGATCTAAATGGCTTTGCTTATCACGACGGTGTAAGATTCCACCATGAACAAAAGGGTTTAGAGTTTTAACACGACCCTCAAAACACTCAGGAAATTTTGTAACTTCATCAATCTCGATAGCTTTGATTCCAGCTTCAACTAACTTTTTATATGTTCCACCTGTTGAGATTATCTCATAACCATTTTTTACTAATGATTTACAAAAATCAACTACACCTGCTTTATCACTAACACTTACTAATGCTCTTTTCATAAATAACCTTATAGAAATTAAATTGCGTTATGGTAACAGATTTGTGTTTAGAGGATGGTAAAAGATATACTCTTATAGGCATAAGTTTATTTAAAGGTTTATTTTATATAATTCTTCTCTTATTTCAAAATTGCCGACATAGCTCAGTTGGCTAGAGCAGCTGATTTGTAATCAGCAGGCCCGGGGTTCAAATCCTCGTGTCGGCACCACTAGTATTCATTAAGCGAATTAATCCTAATCAACACACCATCCATTTTTTTAAACTCTATATTAAGTAAATAAGAGAAAGAGTTTTTCTTGTTTTTATATAATCTAAAACTATCTACTTCACCTATATAATCAGCAATAAATTCATTATCTACACTAAGTGGATATGTAATAAACTTTTTCAACGATTCTAGCCTATAAAGTTTACTATTTTTTACAATATAAGCCACATAAGGGTTATACATTTTATGAATCGAATTTGATGTTTGAAAAAAAACAACATCCTCTTCTTTATTTTGATTAATTACATTCATACTATTTGGAAGTTTCAACAATAAATCTACATATAATATCTTTTTTCTTATTTGTTCATCTTTTATTAAAGCAAGCTCTTTCTCATAAATTTTATTAGATCTATTTAAAGAAGCATAACTTTGATATAGAAATATCATCATAATAGATAAAATCATAATGGAAATCATAAGTTCAATCAATGTAAAAGCTTTTCTTTTGATCATATTAATTATTAACCTGTACCCTTAGCAATGATGTTGAAGCAGAATCTGTTCTAAGTGTTGTTCTGCCAATCTCAATCAACAAAGCAGAATTCACATCCTCTTCTGTATCCGTACCTTCTTCATCTATATTTTCGCTATTGTCATATTTACCCATATCAATCTGATCAATAACAGTATATTTAATATTTATATCTATCGTTTTTAACTTTCTTCTTAAATCTTTATCTAAATCAAAATCATCTACTAGTTTATCTAAACTAACATCATTATTTGTCAGTCCATATTGTTTATTGGATATAAAAAAGGATGCGTATTGATTTATCATAATCGTATTTCTAAGATTAGAAAATATATGAGTATTGTTTCCACTCATAGTAATAAGCGCAGCAATTACAGTAGAAATTATAACAATAGCAACCATAACCTCTATCAATGTAAAAGCTTTTCTTCTAGCCATGCCCTAAACCAATACGGATCGCTTCATCTAGTGATGTTTCACCATCAAGTAACATTTTATTTAACTGAAGTGAGATTGTTTTTAAACCTTTAGCTTCTAATTTAGTCTTTATAGTATGTTCATCAGTTGTTGTTTTTAACAAATCTTTTACTGTATCATCCATTATAAGTAATTCACCAATCGATCTACGACCAGAATATCCAGTATAGTTACAATTTTTGCATCCATTAGATTTATAAATTATTTTATTGGATGGAATATTATAATCATTAGCGAACTCTTCAGCTATAATATCCTCCTCTTTACAATCATCACATAACACACGAACCAATCTTTGTGCTAAGATACCTAAAAGAGAAGATGAGATTAAAAATGGTTCTACACCCATATCAGCAAGTCTTGAGATAGTAGCAGAAGCTGAATTTGTATGTAGTGTTGAAAAAACAAGATGCCCTGTAAGAGCAGCACGAACAGCGATAGCAGCTGTCTCTTCATCCCTAATCTCACCAATCATAATAACATCTGGATCTTGTCTTAAGATAGAGCGAAGAGCTGCTGCGAATGTTAGTCCAACTTTCTCATTTACTTGAATCTGAGCGATAGAATCTGATTTATACTCTACTGGGTCTTCAACAGTTATGAGATTTTTCTCAGGAGATTCTACCTCTCTTAAAAATGAGTGAAGAGA
>CAYLNF010000086.1:0-3412 GCA_964385165.1 uncultured Sulfurimonas sp. | reverse complement strand
TAACTACTGATGATGGTGTTGAGTTGGAGGGGGTTGTTTTTACTCCACAGAATCCTAAAAACACGATTCTCTTTTTTGCGGGTAGGTCACATGATAGTGTGGGGTTTATAACACGATTAGCTGAAGTTTATAGTGATAGCCGTATCATCACTTTTAACTATCGCTCTTATGGTAGGAGTGAGGGGGTGGTTAATGAAAAAAACATTAATCTTGATGGGGTTAAAGTAGCTACTATTGTAAAAAAGAACTATGGTGATTTTTATCTTTTAGGGTTTTCTATCGGTTCTAGTGTTGCTTCGTTTGTAGCTACAAAAGTAGATTCAAAAGGTTTGTTTTTGATTGGAGCATTTGATAGTATGGTTAATCTTGCTAAAGTTAAGTATAGTTTTATCCCAGCTTGGTTTATGAGGTATAAGTTTGATAATGTTGAGCTGGTTAAAAATATAGATACAAAAACATATATGTTTGCTAGTGTTGATGATGAGATAACATATATACAAAATAGTAGAAATTTAAAAAATAGTATTAAGAACTTAGTTTTATATAAAGAGTATAACGGTTTATCTCATAAAGAGTTACTTTGGGATGATAGAGTGGTGTCTGAGATTAAAAAGGTTATAAAATAATGGATATAGGATTTATCTTAAAAAAATTTATAACTTTTTTTGTTGAGCCGTTTGGTTTAGTTTTTACATTGTTGGTTATAGGGTTATATTTTTTATATCTTAGAAAAGAATCTTATGCGAAACTATTTTTATCTTTTGGAGTTAGTTTATTGTTTTTGTTTTCATATCCACCTTTTTCAAACTACCTAGTTAAAAATCTTGAAGATAGATACCCTAAATATGATTTGAAACAAAAAGTAAGATATATCCATGTGCTAGGTAGTGGGCATAATGTAGATAGAGATCAACCATTATCATCACAAATCAGTTCTGCTGGTGTTAAAAGGGTTTTAGAGGGTGTTATACTACATAAACAGATGGTTGGATCAAAGCTTATCTTTACAGGTTATGAGGGTGACACAAATATATCAAATGCTCAAATGAATGCTAACTTAGCAGTAGCATTGGGTGTAGATAAAGATGATATTATCATAAATCCAAAACCAAAAGATACAGCACAAGAGGCTAAGTTTACAAAAACACTAGTTGGTGATGAGCCGTTTGTGTTGGTAACATCTGCTACACATATGCCTAGATCTATGGGGTTATTCAAAGCATTAGGGTTAAACCCTATACCAGCTCCAACAAACTTTTATAAGAGGGAGTTTAAGGGTTATATTGTAGCACCAGATGTTGGGACTTTTGAGGTTTCAGGTATAGCGGTACATGAGTATATTGGGATTTTATGGAATAAAATAAATGGTATAATACGAAATGAAAAAAATTCTAATAATTAGCGATGGTGATGTTGGAAAACATTTTATTCAAAGAATCGTAGAGACATATACTAGTGAAAATATATACTATGTAGTTGAAACAAAACAAAATAGTTATGAAAATGTAAATCCAGCCCGTTTTAAATTTTATGAGTTTGATCCAACAAGTTTATATAAACTATCGAACCTACTTAAGATGGAGTTTGTTCAAGTTTTTATATCTATGGATAATCTGATAGATGTAGAAAATACTATAAAAAATATAAGAACAATCAAAAAACAGTTAAGAGTTATAGTTTTAAACAAATGGGAAAAAGAGAATGAAGACCCAAATGTTGTTTTTGTGAACTCAAAAGAGATACTAGCCTCTAGGTTGTTAGACTACCTACCGAATGTTCCTGTTATCGCTCAAAATGTTGGTATAGGTGAGGGTGAGATAATGGAGGTTTTAGTTCCATTTGGAAGCTCATTTGTTTATCGTCATATAGGGGTTATAGAGCAAAAAAACTGGAGAATTGTAGCTATTTATAGAAATAGAAAGTTAGTTATGACATCTCGTAGAACTATGATTCAACCAAATGATCTGCTAGTTCTCATAGGTGATCCAGCCGTTCTTCGTTCTGTTTATCGTGTTATTAAAAGGGAGCTGGGGCAGTTTCCTGAGCCGTTTGGTTCAAATCTCTATCTTTATATCGATATGGATATAGTAAAAAAAGAGAGTATTGCTGGTTTAGTTCAAAGAGCTATATATGTTCGTGAGAAGTTTAATCACAACCTTATTATAAAAGTACTAAATCCTAGTGATATAGATACACTTAGAGATATAAAAGATTGTAGTAGTGAGAATATTAAAGTAGATATAAAGTATGATGATAATGATTTTAGAACAACATTTTTAAATGATATAAAAAACTATCATATAGGTTTAGTTATAGTCTCAAAAGAGATGTTTAGCGATTATAACCTTAGAACACTATTTTACGAAGCAGATACACCAATTTTAAAATTATCAAATAAAGATTTTTCAACACTAAAAGATGTTTCCCTTATCCTTAGTGATAATAGAGATTTAGAGAAGATATCTTCTACTATTTTTGATATATCTGAACAGATGGGATTCAATATAGAGCTATATAACTATATGAATGAGCATCAAGATGAAAAAGAGCAGGTGATAGAGCATTATTATAATCTATCTACTATTTTTTCTAAATCTATTAAAGTTATAAAGAATCATGAAAATCCGATTCGAACACTTAAGAAAAAAGATAATTTTATACAGATATTGCCATTTACAGATAAACTAAAAAACAGAAAAGTTTACTCTTTGTTTTCAACAGATAGTGAGAAGTTATATCATAAGCTAGATGAGTATCATCAGATTTTTATCCCTATTCAATTGTAATTTAGCCTTTTTTGAGTATTATCTATCTAATAAATAATTAATATATATGGATAGATAATGAAAGTAAACATAGCACTTAAAAAAGTTGTAGATAACTCTTATGATATAACAATAGACACACTTCCTCAGGTTCATTTTGATACAAAAGTAGCGATTGTTACAAATCCAAAAGTAGCTGGATTACACCTATCTTATCTACTTACTAAGATAACAGCAAAAGAGTTGTATATCATAACTGTGCCAGATGGTGAAGAGTATAAAAATCAACAATCGGTAGATATGATACTAGAATCACTTTTTAACCACCGTTTTAACCGTAAATCTTTACTTATCGCTTTTGGTGGTGGTGTGATTGGTGATATGACAGGTTATGTTTCTAGTATATATCAAAGGGGTATAGATTTTATCCAAATTCCAACAACTTTACTCTCACAAGTTGATGCTAGTGTTGGTGGTAAAACAGGTATGAACAACTCTTATGGTAAAAATCTTATAGGGGCATTTCACCAACCAAAAGCGGTATATATCGATCCATATTTCTTAACTACACTTCCATCTCGTGAGTTTGGTGCTGGTGTTGCTGAGATTGTAAAGATGGCAGTTACTTTTAACAAAGAGTTTTTTGA
>CAYLNF010000085.1:0-3456 GCA_964385165.1 uncultured Sulfurimonas sp. | reverse complement strand
TTGAAGCTGATGGAGACATGGCTAAAGCAACTGAACTTTTAAAAGAACGTGGTATTGCTAAAGCAGCTAAAAAAGCTGATAGAGTTGCTGCTGAAGGTCTTGCTGGAATCGTTATCGCTGATGATTTCTCTAAAGCTACAGTTATCGAAATTAACTCTGAAACTGACTTTGTTGCTCAAAACGAAGGTTTCCAAAACTTAGTAAAAGATACTGCACAAGATATTTATACTAATCAACCTGCTGATGTTGCTGCATTTAGTGCATCTGATTTTGGTGGAACTTTTCAAGCTGAAGTTATCAAGATTGGTGAAAAAATTGAATTACGCCGTTTCAATACTTTAACTGCTGATGCAACAACTGCTCTTAATGGTTATATTCATTCAAATAACCGTATTGCTGTTATTGTTACTGCAAAATGTGATAGTGAAAAAACTGCTGAAGGGATGAGACCATTCTTAAAGCAAGTTGCTATGCATGCTTCTGCTATGAAACCATCAACTCTTTCTTATAAAGATTTTGATCCTGAATATGTTGCAAGTGAAACTATAGGTCGTATCGAAGTTATCAAAAAAGATAATGAAGAATTAGCTCGTCTTAAAAAACCACTTAAAAATGTACCTCAGTATATCTCTATGAGTCAATTAACTGATGAAGTTTTAGCTCAAGCTGAAGAAAATATCAAAGCTGAGTTAAAAGCTCAAAACAAGCCAGAAAAAATTTGGGACAAAATTATCCCAGGTTCTATAGCTCGTTTTATCTCTGATAATACTACTTTAGATAAAGAACAAGCTCTTTTAGATCAAAACTTTGTTTTAGATGAAAAGAAAACTGTAGCTCAAGCTATTGATGCTGCTGCTAAAGCTCTTGGTGGTACTGCTGAGATTACTGAATTTATTCGCCTTGAAGTTGGTGAAGGAATTGAGAAAAAAGAAGATGATTTTGCTGCAGAAGTTGCTGCACAAATGGGTTAAGCTTTTAGCTTAACTTTTTTGTTCTCTTAAATGCTAAGAGTTAAACTCTTAGCATTTAAACTAATTTATTTAAACTTTATAACTCTAAACAATCACTTATATTATATAATCCACTCTCTTTATCATTTAACCAACTAGCTGCTCTAATAGCACCTTTTGAGAAAGTATTTCTTGAAGTAGCCGTATGATTTAATTCTAAGAATTCACCATCATTATAGAAACCAACAGTATGACGACCAACTATATCACCACCTCTTAGTGCCATAACAGCAATTTCATCTTTAGTTCTCTCACCAATATTTCCATCTCTACCACTTACACGAACTTTATCTATATCTAGTCCACGACCTTTAGCAGCAGATTCACTAAGTGTTAATGCAGTTCCACTTGGAGCATCTTTTTTATGTTTATGGTGCATCTCAACAATCTCTATATCAAAACCATCAAGAGCAGCTGATGCTTGATATACAAGTTTATTTAGTAGTGCTACACCCAAAGACATATTTGTAGCATAAAGTATAGGCATAATTTCACTAGCATCTTTTAGCAGATTTAGTTGGTGTGTATTTAACCCTGTTGTACCTATAACTAATGGCTTAGGTGTTTTAATCGCTTCCTCAAGTAGAGTTTCACAAGCTTCAGGTAGTGAAAAATCTATAACAACATCACAACCATTTAAGAATGATCTCATATCAGAAGTAACTAAAATTGATGGGTCGATAGAAAAATCTAAATTGTTTCTCACATACACACTACTAACACTCATATCTGATGTTTCTTTTAAATCCTCTAGTAATAGTTTACCAACTCTACCACTTGCGCCAAATACACCAATTTTAATCATTCTATTTCCTTTAAATTTATTAATTTAATAGTTCATCTACATACGAGATAACTTGAAGAGCTGCCACAGCACCATCACCAGCCGCACTAATAACTTGTTTAGGTGCTGATATACGCATATCACCAGTAGCATAAAGACCTTTAAGTGATGTTTTCATAGTTATATCTACGATAACAGAACCATGCTCTGTCATATCACATAAAAAACTACCATCCTCTTGGATAAGTGTTTGGTTATTTATATCGTTACCAACAAATGTAAATACACCCGGTACCTCTATATCTCTAGTTTCACCATCTTTATTTTTTACACGGATACCAGTTACACCAATATTGTCACCATATACTTCATCTGGTATAGAGTTTAAAATTATCTCTATATTTTCAGTTCTTTTTACTCTCTCAACAGTATTTGGTGCTGAACGGAAACTATCTCTTCTATGAACTAAATAAACTTTAGAACATATTTTAGCTAAATAAATAGCTTCTTCCAAAGCAGTATCTCCACCACCAATAACAACAACCTCTTTACCTTTATAGAAAAAACCATCACAAGTAGCACAAGTGCTTACTCCACGACCAAAAAATTCATCTTCACCAGTAAAACCAACTTTTCTTGGTGATGAACCAGTTCCAACAATCACACTATGTGCTTGAGATGTTGTACCATCCTCTTTATGAATTGTAAATATATCACCATCTTTAGAAACTCTAGTAACATTTACCATCTCATGTTTAAGACCAAATTTTTTACACTGCTCAGGCCATGGCATCATAAGATCCATACCAGTTATATCTCCAGTAACACCTGGGTAATTTTCAATCTCTGATGAGTTTGTTATTTGACCACCAGGCATCCCTTTTTCAAACATAGTTACATTTTCTAATCCACCACGAGTAGTATATAATCCAGCAGTAAGACCAGCAGGTCCACCACCAATAATTGCACAATCTAATATCATTTTATATTGTCCTTAATTTTATTTTATAGTTCTTTAACTTGAGAAGATAACTCTTCTAAATTATCTAGTTTCCGTATCATACTATCTTGTTTATAAAGAGAATCTTTGTATTTTTTTATAAAAAATATGGATGGGGATTCATATATATTAAATCTTTGAATAAAATTTAAAGAGTTTTTTGTACCACTTCTTAAAAAAGTTGTGTATTTACTATTTTTATGAGTTTCATTATAGTAGTCTATCGCTAATATTGGAATATTTAAGTTTATTTTTGAGAGTTGTTCCATTGTATTTTTATCTTTTGATGAGTAAAAAACTACAATGTATTTATCTTCTTTTGGAGTGAAAATATCACTTTTTTCATAAAATATCACTTTTTTGAAATCGATAAATTTATATTCTGAGAATTTATAATTGAAATAAGCAAAGGTGGCAGCTACCATAGCTGCACCAAAGAAAGAAGCGAGAACTGTAGATAATGAAAGGAGGCTTTTACCTCCTCTCTTTGCCACTAGATTCTCTTTTAAATTACGCTAAAAGAGCGTCAATTTTGTCAGCAAGAGCTTGTTTAGATTGTGCTCCAACAACTTGATCAACCATCTCACCATCTTTAAAGAACATAATTGTTGGGATTGAACGGATACCAAATTTAACAGCAATATCTTGCTCTTCATCAGTAT
>CAYLNF010000084.1:0-3491 GCA_964385165.1 uncultured Sulfurimonas sp. | reverse complement strand
TATCTTATACCTATAAAAATAGATCAAATAAAGATACTAAACTATTCATATATGCAACAAGATGTTAGTATTATCCCTTTTGATGATGATAAAAATTTAGTAGCTATAATTATAACAGATCAAACAGATATGGCTAACACAAATGCTTTACTTCAAGAGAAGATTCAAGAGATTCAAAAACTAAATTGTGAGCTTATTCAAGAGAAAGATACAATCAACAAAAAAGTTTTACTTATTAAACTTGATAAAAATTATTTTATAAAAGATGTATCTCAGGCTTATTTGGAACTGATAAACTATCTAAAAGATGAGTTGGTTGGAAGTGATTTTTTTCTTTATGAGAGGTTACATATTAAAGGTGATTTAAAAGAGAAAATCTATCAAAATATGGAAGATAAAAAAGTTTTTAATTTTGAGGAGAAAACTCTTAGTAAAGATGGTAAAGAGCTTTGGATGAAAAACACTTTAGTACCTGAGTATGATTATAATGGTAATCATATAGGTTTTATTATCTTTAGGGAAAATATTACTGATGCTAAAGAGTTACATATATATCAAGATAAGCTTTTAGTAAACTCAAGAAGTTCTGCTATGGGTGAGATGATAAGTATGATAGCTCACCAATGGAGACAACCGTTATCTGTTATAAATATAATTGTATCAACATTAAAAATAAAAAAAGAGTTAAATCTTTTAGATAAAGAGGCTGAATTAGAATCTTATGCTAAGATAGAGGATACTGTGGAGTATCTATCAACTACAATAGATGATTTTAGAAACTTTTTTAAGAAAAATAAAGTTTTAACTAAGGTATCATTATTTACAATTATAGAGAGATCTACATCTTTATTGAAAGGTGAGATGAAGTTACAAGAGATAGAGTATATTCAAAATATAGATGAGAATTTAGTTATAGAGACATATAAAAATGAGCTTATTCAAGCTACTATTAACTTTATAAAAAATTCCATCGATGCTTTTGAAAACAGTGGTGATAGGGATAAAAGAATTGTGCTAGATGTTATAGATTTCTCTACACATATAACTATCAAAATCAATGATAATGCTGGTGGGATTAATGAAAAAACTATTGGTAGAATCTTTGAACCATATTTCTCTACAAAATCTAGTAATGGTACAGGATTGGGTTTATATATTAGTAAAACAATAATTGAAAAACATCTAAAAGGTCAATTAACTATCACAAGTGGTGATGGTGAGACAAATGTAATTATAGAATTACCATATAAAATTTATGATAAAGGAGATAACGATGAGAGTAGTTTGTCCACACTGTCTTAGTGTAAATAATGTTCCACTAAAAGATTCTTATAAAAAAGCCAACTGTGGTAAGTGTAAAAACTCACTTCTTGATACAAAGCCCATAGAGCTAACAAGTGGTAATTTTGATGAGGTGATTGTAAATAGTGATATACCTGTGATTGTAGATTTTTGGGCACCTTGGTGTGGACCTTGTAAAATGATGGGTCCTGTGTTTGAGAGAACTGCTACAAAGTTTCCTTTAAAAACACTATTTGTAAAAGTAAATACTGAAAATGAGCAACAACTAGGTGCTAGATTTGGAATCAGAAGTATCCCAACTTTGATGATTTTTAAAGATTCTAAAGAGGTTCATAGAGTTAGTGGAGCTTTAGATGAAACAAGCTTAACACAGCTTGTTTCACAGTTTAATTAAATTACTTAATATAAGAGCAACAGTAATCAGTAACTGTTTTGATTTTTAGATCAAAAGATGAGTTAGCTGGAACATTAAATGTTTCAGGTGTGTTTAGAGTTTTCCACTCTTCATTTGGGAGTTTAATCTCTAACTCACCACTCATCATCTCCATAATTTCAGCTTCATTTGTACCAAAAGTGTATTCACCTGGAAGCATAATCCCTAGAGATTGGATACTACCATCACTTAGTTCAATAGTACGAGAAGTTACTTTTCCATCGTAGTAGATATTTGCTTCTTTTACAACATTTACATTTTCTAATTTTGCCATTCTTTTTCCTTATTTTATTTTTGATATGATAACCTAGAATTACATAAATTAAAGAGTTTATGATAAAATTTTAGTATGAAAAAAACAATCTTATTATTAACAATAACTACGCATCTTTTGGCTTCTCTTTCTGATACTGTTCACTCAAGTGTTTCTACATTTTATGAAAGTAAAGATTTTTCAAATTCTTTACAGAAAAAAGATGGACAAATTTATGGAATTGGGATAGATCTTCATAGGAAGGGTTCAACATATAAAATCACTTATGAAAGTGGTAATAATAATACAAAAAAGCCATCACTTCAAACAGATTTAAAAACAGAAAAATTATTTTTAAGATATGGATATAGATTAAATGATAACTTCGAAGTTCATATAAATTATGTAAATATTTTAAATGATAATATAGCTATAACAGATGGTGGTGTAGCTTATGGATTTGGTATTACATCAAATATTAACAAAAAGCTATCTACTGATATAACACAGTTTTATACGAACTATGATGATTTTGATGTTTATCAGAGTGATCTTAGAGTAGATTATAAAATGAAGTTTAATGATTTTAAAATAAAACTTAGTTCAATTACAAAATATATAAAAATTGATGAAAAAAGTGTTAATGGCTTTATAAAAAATGCTGATGAAAATTATTTAACAACTGCTTTAAGATTACACACTCATTATAACAGTTATCATCTTGGAATTAGTGGTTATCTTGGTAAAAGAGCATTCGCAATTATGAATGATGGTACGAAGATACAACATCATGCTATGGAGTTTGATAGAACATATGCCATTGGTATTGGTAAGGTTATTGATAGTTATGTTTTTCGTTTTCAGTATATCTATCAACGAGCTACAGAGCTACCAAAACTGAATCAAAATGTGGATGTAAAAGTGTTTAGATTAGTTGGGAACTATAAATTTTAAGATGAAATATCCAAATGAGTGGACTCAAAAAGAGTTTTTAGAGAATAAAATAGAGTTAGAAAAAGCTGGTGTAAAAGTTTTGTTGGTAGATACCATTTTATCACCTATTGATAAAGCTAATACGGTAGTTTATAATCCATATGAATTAAAAAATGAACCTGATGGTAGTGTTTTTGTATTTTACTGTGATACGGGAAAAGCTACTTACGATAGACTACAAGAGTATAAAGATAAATTTCCAAATCACCATTGTATCTCACTAAAAGGTGGAAGAGGGTACTGGAGAAAAAATATGATGATTTTAGATGATAGATAAGCATATAGATGATTTTTTGGTATGTCTTGATGAGAAGAGATTTTATGATGCTCATGAGAGTATAGAATCTGTTTGGTTTCCTAGACGGTTTGAAGATTGTGATGAGGTAAGATTACTAAAAGGTTTTATAAATGCTGCTGTTAGTTTTGAGTTAAACAAACGGGGAAGAGCTAAACAGAGTGAGAAAGTTTGGAAAAATTATATAAAATATAGACCACTTTTATATAAAATAG
>CAYLNF010000083.1:0-3497 GCA_964385165.1 uncultured Sulfurimonas sp. | reverse complement strand
AGGGATAATATTATGAAAAAAAGGTTACTATCATTAGCATTACTTGGTGCTACAACATCGTTATTTGCGTTAGGTGGTGAGCATGCTTATCTATATAAAGATCCTAGAATTATGGGTATGGGTGGAGCAAATATAGCTGTTGGTTCATATTCAACTTCAGTATTTTCAAATCCTGCTGGACTTACTAACATTAAAAAAGAGCATGGTATAGTTGTAGATTTAGTTGGTTTAGGTCTTTCATTTAGTGATGCTCAAGATATTATTGATGATGTAGATGAAGCTGGCGATGATTCAGATGCTATGACAGCTGTGCTAGAGAAATATAATGGAAAACCTTTCCATACAGGTATAGATAACTATACATCAATCTCTAAAAACTCTGATGCTTTTGCTTGGACAATAGGGTTGTTAGCGGCAGCAGATATTAATTTTATGACACACTCAAGCGATATAACACTTGAGACAAGTTCTAGAGTATATGGTGGTGTTATTTTAGGTTTAGCAAAATCTTATGATATCAAATATGGTAAGCTTGATATTGGTGTGGGTGCTAAATATATTTCACAAACATCTTATGAGGGTAAATTAGATATTAATGATTTAACTTCTGATGAGGATGTTAATGATCTTATAGAAGAGAAGTATGAGAAAGAATCAACAGGTTTTGGTGTAGATATTGGTGCTACTTATCACCCTTTCCCAAACAACTATTGGCATCCAGCTATCGGTTTAAGTGTTATGAACCTAGGTTCTATGAGTATGGATGATAACTATGGTCAGCAACCTACGACTGTAAATATTGGTCTATCTATCTCACCTGAAGTTTCATATATTGATAAGTTTGTTTTAGCTGTTGATTATGTTGATATTTTCAATGCTAATGAGGTTCGTTTTTACAATGTAGATGATACGATTGAAGATCTTTCAGAATCTGATATGATGAAGAGAATCCGTTTAGGTGCTAGTTTAGGTTTAATAGATACATCACTTCTTAGTTTAACAACAACTGCTGGTTTATATCAAAGTGCTTATACAGCTGGTGTAGAGCTAGAGTTTTTACTTTTAAAACTTAGTGTTGCTACTTATGAGGAGGAGATAGGTACTGGTAGTGCTACAAATCCTGATAGAAGATATATGGCTAAAATAGGTATTGGTTGGTAATAATATTTTATAGTAGCTAGAGTATCATCTCTAGCTACTCTCCACTTTTTATGTGTATAAATCTTTCTCAAATATCATAAAATGACGAGATAACAAATAAAACTATTGACTTTTATCGTCACTAATAGTACAATGACGATGAAATTCAAAATAAAGAGAGGTTTGTTCGTTATTATGACTATTGCATATATCCGTCCAGATAAATATTTTGATGCTGCTTTTGATCAGTTGCAATTGATTAATTCGTATGCCGTCTCTAAAAACATCACTATTGATGATGAATTTGTAGATCAAATTTCCCAAAATAAGCGTCTGATTGAGAGAACTCATGTTACAGATTATTTCCAAACTAAACCTAAAAGTACACTTTTAGTATATGATGTTTGGGTTTTAAGTAGTGATATTGAGGATTTGATTCAGATGTTTTCTTGTCTCTTAAAAAACAACTATAAGATACATTTTATTAAGCAATCGGTTATAATCTCAGAGCAAAGTAGTGTTATGCTTGTGTTAGGGCTTATAGATCAGCTTCGTCAAAAGATGCAAAATGAATCTAAAAAAGTTATAGGAAGACCAAAAGGGAGTAGATCTAGCTCTAAATTTGATATATATATAAATGATATTATCACTTATATAAAAGATAAAAAGAGTGTAAGTGAGATGGCTAGACTTTTAAATGTAAGTAGAAGCTCATTAAAAGATTATATAGAATCAAGAGAGTTGAAACAGGTGGCATTTGGTTCTTTGTTACCACAAGAACCAGAAAATGCTGAGGAACAGGTGATAAATACTATCGTTTGTCCAAATCTAAAATAATAAGGGGAGTATAAATGGCTCAAGAAAAAAAAGGTATAGATATACCAACACCGTGGAGAATTAAAAGATATTATGTTTATGCTATTATGACAACAATAGCATTAGTGTTACCTTGGATAACAGTTGATGGAAATCACTTTTTCCTACTAAGTTTTGATAAGTTGAAGTTACACCTTGCTTTTGTTCAGTATGATATGCAAGAACTTTACCTAATGCCTTTTTTACTTATGTTAATGTTCTTAGGAATCTTTGGTATGACAGTTATGGGTGGTCGTGTGTTTTGTGGATGGGTTTGTCCCCAAACTGTTTTTCGTGTAATCTATCGTGATTTAATCGAAACTAAGATTTTAGGTCTTCGTGGTAGAATTAAAAACAAACAAAAAGAGCCAGATATGTCTAAGCCTGAAAATAAGGTTAAAAAAGGTATCGCTATCGCTATATGGGTAGTTTTAGCTTTAGTTGCTGCTTCTGACTTTTTATGGTTCTTTGTTCCACCTGAAGATTTTTTCACTTATTTAGGTGATTTTAGCAACCACTGGACACTATTTGGTTCTGTTCTTGGTATCGCTGCTTTCTTAATTTATGATATTGTATTTATGAAAGAGAACTTTTGTATCTATGTTTGTCCTTACTCTCGTGTTCAGTCAGTTTTATATGATGAGCATACAGTTATGGCACTTTATGATATGCACCGTGGTGGTAATATCTATGATGGTCATGAAAAAAAATATACTAAACAAAAAGATATTCAAGCAGCTGAACCTCATGCTGAATGTACAGCTTGTGAAGCTTGTGTAACTGTTTGTCCTACACATATCGATATCCGTCAAGGTCTTCAGTTAGAGTGTATCAACTGTTTAGAGTGTGTTGATGCTTGTACTTCTGTTATGGGTAAACTTGGTAAAAAATCTCTTGTTACTTGGTCAAGTGATTATGAGATTGTGGATCAAAAAGGTAAAACTAAATATTTCCGTACTAAAGTTTTAGCATATATGGGTCTTTTAGTTGGTCTTATGGTTATATTAGGTGTTATGGGTAGTACAAAAGAGCATATGCTTTTAAATATCAATAAAGAGACAAGACTTTACTCTACAAAACTTCTTTCAGATGGTAAAGTAAGAGTAGATAATGCTTATGAGTTCTTATTACAAAATACAGAATCTCAAAAAATGAAATTTTACTTTGAAGTTATACCACCAAAAGGTATGGAGGGTAAAATTATTATCGCTAAACCAACTAAACCTTTTACTGCTGTACCAGGTATTAAAAAGAAAAAAATTGTTGTACTTAGAACAACAGAGATGTTAGTTGATAATGATAGAAAAGATACTATTATCCCTATCAAAATTAGAGCTTATGCTTTAGGTCACGAAGATAAAATTGTAGTATTTAGAGATTCTACATTTGTTTTCCCAAAAGCGAGTATTTTAAAACAAGCAAAATAAAAAACTCTAATATTTATTAGAGTTTTTAATCCTCAATAAGATAAACTTCATCTAAATTTTATTTGGAGTTTATCT
>CAYLNF010000082.1:0-3759 GCA_964385165.1 uncultured Sulfurimonas sp. | reverse complement strand
TGATGGGATAAAATATCAAAAAATAGGTGATGAATTTTACTATGCTCAAGAGTGCTTTGAAAATCAAGAACTTTATGGTTATTTGTCATCAAATATGGTAAAGAATGAAACAAATAAATCTATATATACTCATACAGTTTATGACTCAAATATTGAGAAAAACTTTGCCTTAGAGTTTAATCAAAATGATAGAGTAAAGCTTTTTACAAAACTTCCAAATTGGTTTAAGATAAATACACCATTAGGTTCATATAATCCAGATTGGGCTGTAGTGATAGAAGAGGAAAATCAAGAGAAACTTTACTTTGTTGTAGAGAGTAAAGGGAGTGATTTAGGTTTAGATATAAAGACAAGTGAATCTTCAAAAATAGCTTGTGCTAAGAAACACTTTAAAGAAATTTCAACTAAGATAAAATTAGTTCAAGAAAAAGATTTTAAAGGGTTTAGGGAGTATTTTTATAAAGAGATAGAAAAAATCCTAAAAACATCGTTGCCATCAGAAAAAATAGAACTATTTAATAAACTATATAGTGAATATAAACAAAATAATGTTATTTTTGAGTCAGAATATAAGGTTGAGTTTTTTAGATATCCATCTTATCAATCTATATGTAAAATAGTTCCACCACAAGATGTTCCCAAAAGGAGAAATTTAACTACGAAAGAGGGGCAGGTGTTTTTACTTCATGCTATTGCTCATATAGAGTATTCTGCTATCGATTTAGCACTTGATGCTGTTTATAGGTTTCGTGGATTACCTAAAGAGTATTATGATGATTGGTTAGAGGTGGCTGATGATGAGATAAGACATTTTTTGATGTTAGAAAAACTTTTAAATGAACTAGATTCCTCTTATGGAGATGTAGAGGTTCATAACTCACTTTTTGAAGCTTCTCAAAATACACAAACACTTTTAGAGAGGATGGCGGTTGTTCCTCGTTACTTAGAGGCTAATGGGCTTGATGCTACACCTATGATTCTAACAAAGCTAAAAAGGTTACCAAAAAATGAGATGATAGATAAGTTGGTATCATCATTAGAAATTATTTTAGCAGAAGAGATAGACCATGTAAAAAAGGGTGATGTTTGGTTTAACTATGCTTGTGAAAAAGAGGGTGTTTCAACAGATATATATTTTGAGATAATAGATAAATACTACCCACAAGGTTTTTTAAGAGCAAAAAACTTAAATGTAGATGGTAGAAAAGAGGCTGGTTTCTCTTGTAGTGAACTTAAAAAGATGGCACATAAAGATGTTTGTTAGAGGATAGAATATGGAATTAGTTACAGAAAAATTGTTACAGCTTGGTAGAGATGATGAGTTTGGTTTTAGTGAATCTCAATTGGTACTTTTAGATATAAAAGATTCAGATATCAACAAGGTTGAAACATTAGCACTAGGCAAAGAGTTATCAGATGCTAGGGCTGAACTTTTTGTTTTACTTAGCGGTGTTAAAGATAAAGCGATTCAAGAAAAAATAATAGCAAACTACAAAGCTTTACAAAAATTTAGAAAAGATGAACCTACACCTCTAAAAGCTAAAATAGAAAAAAATCTGGAAAAATCTGGTGATGTGGTTATATACTGCGATGGTGGATGTACACCAAATCCAGGAAAATCAGGTTCAGGTGTCGCTGTTTATAGAGCAGGGGAGTTAGCTGAACTTTGGTATGGTTTGTATGAGCCTATGGGGACAAATAACACAGCAGAGTTGGGTGCTTTATATCAGTCATTGCTTATGGCACAAAAAGAGATTCAAAAAGGGAACAGAGTAGAGATAAAGTGTGATTCTATGTACTCTATCAACTGTATAAAAACTTGGGCTATCTCTTGGGAGAAAAAGAACTGGACAAAAAAGGGTGGTGAGATAAAAAATCTTGATATTATAAAGGAGTGTTACTACCTTTATAATAAAATAAAATCAGATATGGAGCTATCACATATAAAGGCACATTCTGGACTAGAGGGTAATGAGCTAGCAGATAGGATGACAATGTATGCGATAGAGAAAAAAGATGAAGATTTTGTAAGGTATGATAAAGAGATAAATGTAGATGAGATTCTAAAGATGAGAGCTGGTTAAATTTAAAGATAAAAAATTAATCAACTTTTGATATAATATTTTAAAATAGTTCAAATTATATAAGGTTTTACAAGAGATAATGAGTAAATATTCACAAATAACAGAGTACCTAGAACATTTTTTAGATAATGAAGTTCGTAAAACTGGTATAAAAAAAGTGGTTGTTGGTCTTAGTGGTGGTCTCGATTCTGCTGTTGTAGCGGTTTTGGCACAAAAAGTTTTTAAAGATGATCTACTTTGTGTAAAGATGCCATCACATTACTCATCTCAAAGCTCTTTAGATGATGCTGATGAGTTATGTATAGATTTTAACTTAAAAGCTGAAACTGCCTCTATTGAGCCTATGTTAAAAGCTTATGAACAGATGAATCCAAACTTAAACAATTTGAGAAAGGGTAACTTTTCATCTCGTATGAGGATGGCTACACTTTTTGATATATCTGCTCGTGAGGGTGCTTTAGTTTTGGGAACAAGTAACAAAAGTGAACTTATGCTTGGTTATGGAACTTTGTATGGTGATTTAGCTAGTGCTATAAATCCGATAGGTGATCTTTATAAAAGTGAAGTGTTTGAGTTAGCTGAGTATCTAAATGTTTCAAAAAGCATCATAAAAAAACCGCCATCTGCTGATTTATGGGATGGTCAAAGTGATGAAGATGATTTAGGTTATACTTATGCTCAGTTAGATGAGGCTATGAGATACTATGTTGAAGATAGATTAAGTAGAGATGAGATAATAGCTAAAGGTGTAGATTCTAAGATGTTAGATATGATAATAGAGAGAATTTTTCGTAACCATTTTAAGAGAAAGATGCCAGTTATAGCTAAACTCACCTCAAGAACTTTAAACCACGATTTTAATTATCCTCGAGATATAAGACTTTAAATTAGGAAAGTAAGATGAATGTACCTTTTAGTAAATTTGTAAATGGTGTAGATGTACACTCAAATGTTAGTGATGTTTTAGATGGTGAAAATATCAATCAAGTGGAGATGTTAGAATCTGAGTTTGCTACATATATAGGCTCTGATTATGCTCTAGCTACTTCACATGGTACAGATGCTCTTCATCTTGCTATGTTGGCACTTGATCTAAAAAGGGGAGATAAGATACTATGTTCAGTAAATGCTCATCCAAATGTTCCTGAGGTTGTTCGCCATTTTGATGCGGAGCCAGTTTTTTTAGATATAGATGAAAAAAGTTATAATCTAAACTTAGACCATTTAGAATCTTATCTTGAAGATAACAAATCTAAAAAGCTTAAAGCTGTTATAGTGACACATATAGCAGGTTATTGTGTTGATTTAGAGAGACTTTACTCTATCGCAAAAATCTATGGTATAAAAGTTGTAGAGGATGCTTCAGATGCTTTAGGTGCTACATTTAAAGGTCAAAAGATAGGCTCAACTGGTGCTGATATAACTTGTTTTGATTTCTCTTCACACCTTAGAAAGAATGTATGTAATGGTGGTATGCTTGTTACTAATGATGAAGATATTATAAAAAGAGCAAGACTTTTACATAACCATGGCATGGAGAGAAACAACAACTTACTTGATTATATATATGAGGTTGTAGATATTGGTAATGACTACTCTATGAGTGAGTTAAATGCGGCATATATAAGAGCTCAAATTAGCCATCAAGATGATAATATAAAAAGACAAAAAGAGA
>CAYLNF010000081.1:0-3804 GCA_964385165.1 uncultured Sulfurimonas sp. | reverse complement strand
TCAAGAGTATTTACACCGATAGAACCTGTTGAGCCTAAAAGTATCAAACTAGCCCTCTTAACAGAACCAACATCACGATTGAACCAAAAAGGTATCCGTCGATTCTATCTAGTACACCACCATGACCGGGGAGTAAATTTCCACTATCTTTTACACCAGCTGAACGCTTTAGGCTACTCTCAAAAAGATCTCCAAAGATAGAACTTATCGCTACAAATAAAGAGATAAGAAAAGCTATCTTCATATCAACGATAGATAATCCCATAAACATACCACTAAGTGTTGCTACAACTACACCACCAACAACACCCTCCATAGTTTTGTTTGGGCTTGTTTCACAAAACTTTGTTTTACCTATACTTTTACCAACAGCATAAGCACCAACATCAGTCATAGCAACAACGATTATAAGCCAAAGTAGTGAGGTTACACCATACTCTTGGTACATTGTAAACATAAAAAGGATTCCAGCAGTTGGGTATATGAAAGGTAAAAAGTTTTTCCACTCTACATCTTTGTTAAAAGCGACAGCACTAGCATAAGCAACACCAGCTAAAACAAATAGATCATCACCATAAGGGTAAAAAGCAGCTACTAACCATAAAAGAATCGCTGGAAAAAAGTGTTTGTTATCAAAAGGAATCTCAAAAAGGTTTAGAGCCTCTTTAAAAGCTAAAAGGTAGATAGCACCAAAAACAACCCACATAACAAAAAAATTATCTATAAAACCAACTGTTAAAACCCCCGCAACCAGTGCTAAACCAGTTACTATCCTCTCTGTATGTTCACCAAAAATAGCCATATCACTTCCTACTAAATAATTATTGAAAGTATAGCTTAACTGTTATGATTCTAAAATATTTTTTAACTCTTCTAGCAAATCTTTACTCTCATCACTAGATTCAAGTTTCTCTTTTATCTTTGTTAGAGCATTATCTATTTTGGACTCTGATTTTTCTTTTTTAATCTTCTCTATTTTTAAATGTTTAGTATATTTCTCAAGTTTAGTGATCGAGGTTAGGTTTATAACCATTAAGTTTGGATTATCATCCAGATGGTTCACATCTACACGGTAGATCTCTTCCTCATTATTTTTATTTAAAATCATTGCTTTATGCTCTTTGTCTGGAAACTCATCAAAATCATCTAACCAATGTCTATCTTTTGTAGTTTTTCTTAAAAAATTTTGTTTTTCTATAAATAATTCACAAATACATCTATGCTCTTTCATAAATTCAGCTCTTGAATTAAATGGTAAATCTATAAAACATTGGTGGTTCATAAAAATCACACCTTTTGTTTTATGTACTAAGATAACCATACTTGATTGTGAATGTAGAATCTCTTTTCTGAGATTATCCTCTTTTTCTATTTTTAACTCTAGTAGTTTTCTTTTAGTTATATCTTCTCTAAAAGAGGCATATTCAACTATATTTTTATTTTTATCAAAGATGGGAAAAACAACACTTTTTGTCCAGTAAAAACTATTATCTTTTTTTGTATTTTTAACTTCACCTTGCCAAATTTTTCCAGAAGTTATCGTTTTCCACATCTGTTTAAAAACAGCATCTTTCATCTCAGGGTGTCTTATCATACTATGTGAAGATCCCAACAACTCCTCTCTAGTGTAACCACTTATATCACAAAAGTTTTGGTTAACCCCTGTTATGATTCCTCTAAGATTTGTTCTTGATATAATTCTTGTTTTATTAAAAACAGCATAATATTGAGTTAAGTAAGATATCTTATCAACCATCGATAAAAGCTCCTGAGATTGTTGTTAATTTGTAACCGTATTGTAGCAAAATGTATCTAATATTTGTGTAGTAGAAAGAGTAAATATTGTTATGTTTTAAAAATTTAACTAAACCATTATATCTAGTTTAAATTCTGTAAAATCTTCAGCACTTATCTCTTCATCATCTTTATCTCTTTTTTTATTTCTAGCATTCTCTTGATCTGCTTCATTTTTAGCGTGTTCCCTATCAGGATCAACCTCATGATTCTCTTCAGCTGGGCGAACCTCCAAAACTTTTTCATCCCTCTCATTTACAATAGACTGTGCCATCACATTTTGTAGATCAACACGATTATCATGAGCATTTTGAATAGCAGATGTAGTTGCTGTCATCTGATTTACTAGTATAGTGTTCCCGATCGCTCCAACTGACATAAAACACCCCTTTTATTTTCTAGTATCTATCTCGATAGTTTTATACTTGTTGTAAAGTACATTCGCACCATTTTGGATAGTTACCTCTCTTCGTGGTGTATAATCGACCAAATATCTATCTTTTGAAGTAGTTGTGAAATCTACACATAATCTAGCAGCATTCTCAATTATATGTAGAGGTAGATTTTGTTTATCTGTACTAATCACAACATGTGCTGATGGTCTATCTTTCATATGAATCCAGATATCTTTTGCTCTAGCATTTTTCAAAACTTCGATATTCCCTTTTTCACTTTTACCAAGTTGAACTTTATACCCCTCTATCCAAAAAACTTCAATAGAATCGTTTGTTTTTACTTTCTTAGTTTGTGGTTTTTTTGGGAAAAGTAAAGAGATTTTTGTTATGTTTGTCGCCTCTTGAACTGTGTTTATAAAAAGCTCTATATGTTTTATCTTTGTAGATAGGGAATCTTTTTCTATATGTAGATTTTTAGCTTTTTGTTTAGCTTTTTTACTTTTTGTAAATAGATAATCTGAGATTTGTGAAACAGTTGAGAAAGCTTTTGGAAGTTTAATCTCAACATCACTACCATCATAATCTTTTAGTTTTACTAAAGTTGTATATGGTTTTATGTTATGTAGGTTTGATAAGATTAAGTTTCCTTGATGTTGAGCGATTTGTGCTTCACTAAAAAGTGTTTGCTCATCATCTAGTAAACTGTAAAGTTTTTTAAGTTTTTTAAGTTTTTTATTTAAGAGTGAGATTTTTTGTTTTTTAAGAGATTCTAGTTTTGAGTTTTGCTCTTTTTCATAAACATCATATAAAAACTTCTCTATATCATCTATGGGATACTCTTTTGCCACAAAAGGGGCAGTTGGAACATCTAAAAGTTTTTGACCAACTCTAACCTCACGAAATGATGAAAACAGATCAACATGTCTAAGTGCTTCAAGTACAATATTATCCTCATCTAAAATGATGATATTTGTATATTTTCCAGTAAACTCCACTTGAAGATAAGTTATCTCCTCCTTATAAGCTGATGCTATTGATGTTTTAAAACGGATAATCTTATCACCATTTAAAAGCTCAACACTTAAAATATTTGAACGGTTAAATCTTTTTGCTAAAACAACATCAAAAGGGGCATTATAAACTTTAGAACGGGAGTAAGATGGTGCTTTAAATATGTTTGAATTTGATCTTTGAACATTAAAATATAGTTCATCATCTCTATCAAATGCTATCTTCATAATAGTATCAGATACACGATAGATGGCGGATATTTTTTTAAATTTTTGTAGATAAGTTGTTATTTGTGTTAAGTGAGATAGTTTCATACAACTATTTTAACTAAGTTTTAAAAATAGATATTAAATTTTAACAAAATATTTTAATATTTAAGTAGATGTTTAAATTATTATCTATATGACTATGTAAGATAAGTTAATGAGGAGTTAATTATGATTGATATGTTTTTAAAGATTTTTGCTATTTTATTGTTATCATCAATATCGCTTTTAGCAGAGTATAGATATATGGGTAGCTTTAAAGCTGGTGAGAGTATAAGTGGAGCAAAAAGTTTACAAAGTAATTATACAGGTTTAGAGTATGATTTTGTGGTAGATAA
>CAYLNF010000080.1:0-3961 GCA_964385165.1 uncultured Sulfurimonas sp. | reverse complement strand
TGTTTTAAGAGGAGATGTTAAAGATGTTCTTCTTTTAGATGTTACACCACTTTCACTTGGAATTGAAACTCTTGGTGGTGTTATGACTAAGATTATTGAAAAAGGTACAACTATACCTGTTAAAAAATCTCAAGTTTTCTCAACTGCTGAAGACAATCAACCAGCTGTAAGTATCAGTGTTGGTCAAGGTGAAAGAGAGTTCGCTAAAGATAACAAATCATTAGGTTTATTTGAACTAGGTGATATCCCAGCTGCTCCAAGAGGTGTTCCTCAAATTGAAGTAACTTTTGATATCGATGCAAATGGTATCTTAACTGTTAGCTCAACTGATAAAGGTACTGGTAAATCTCAATCAATCACAATCTCTGGTTCATCAGGATTAAGTGAAGAAGAGATTAACAAAATGGTTCAAGATGCTGAAGAGAACAAAGCAAAAGATACTGAAAGAAAAGAGTTAGTTGATTTAAGAAACCAAGCAGATGCACTAATCGCTCAAACTGAAAAATCTGTTACAGAGATGGGTGAAAAATTAGAAGCTGAAGAAAAAGCTAAAATTGAAGCTGCTGCGACTGATTTAAAAGATACTTTAAAAGATGAAAATGCTACTAAAGCACAAATCGAAGAGAAAGTAAAAACATTAACTGAAGCTGCTCATAAAATGGCTGAAGAGATGTATAAAAAAGAACAAAATCCAGAAGCTGCTGAAGCTGATGCAAAGAAAAAGAAAGATGACGAAGATGTTATCGATGCTGAAATAGAGTAATATTTAGCAACTTTAAATTCCATATACAATTTTGTATATGGAATCTTTCCTCTAACAAATAATCTACCATAAAACTAAAATAAGTGGATATAATTCATCTTCAGGAGAAATTATGCTACTTTACATCCATATCCCCTTTTGTGATTCTAAATGCTCATACTGTGCCTTTAACTCTTATGTTGATAAATTTCATCTAAAAGAAAAATATATGGAATCACTTCTAGTTCAACTTAACTATGAATTTGAGAGATTTAATGTAACAAAAGATTCTATAGAAACTATTTTTATTGGTGGTGGTACTCCATCAACTGTTAGCCCTACCCTTTATAAACCTTTATTTAAAAAGATAAAACCTTACCTTAAAAAAGATATAGAGATAACAACTGAAGCAAACCCAAATAGTGCTACTTATGAGTGGTTAAATGGGATGTTTAAACTTGGAGTAAATCGTGTAAGTTTCGGAGTTCAAAGTTTTAACAAAGATAAACTTAAACTTTTAAATAGAGCTCATAACCCTCAAGAAGCAATAGATGCTGTAAAAAATGCCTCAAAAGTTGGTTTTAAAAATATATCTCTTGATATTATTTATGCTACTCTAGGAGATACAAAAAAGTTACTTCAAAATGATTTAGATATAGCTTTATCTTTACCCATAAATCATCTAAGTGCTTATGCTCTAACTATTGAAGATGGAACAGCTTTTGAATCTAAACCTCAAATGTCTAGTGAAACCTTAGAGATTACAAACTGGCTTTTTGAAAAAATAAAATCATCAAGTTTTGAACAATATGAAATTAGTAATTTTGGTAGCTATAAAAGTGAACATAACATTGGTTATTGGCGATATAAAGATTATATAGGACTAGGTTGTGGGGCTGTTGGAAAATTAAATTTAGACAGATTCTACCCAAATACAAGTGTAGAAAAATATATAAAGAACCCTTTAGATATAAGGGTAGAAAAGCTAGAAAAAGATGATAAAAAAATAGAGCAAATATTTTTGGGTTTTCGTTCATTTATAGGTGTAAAAAAAGAGATTCTAAATAATAGTGAGATAAAAAAAGCTAATATCTTAGTTGATGAAAAAAAACTTCAGTTTGAAAATGAGATTTTTTATAACTATGATTACCTTTTAGCTGATGAGATTACACTTTTTATATCTTCTTGAAGTTATTTTAGATAAAATCGCTCAATTATAAATTATAAAGGTGAATTATGTTTGGTTTAGGCTTTAGTGAGATACTAATTATTGCTGTTATAGCTATCCTATTTCTAGGTCCCGATAAACTCCCTAGTGCGATGGTTGAAGTAGCAAAATTTTTTAAAAATGCGAAAAATACAATAGGAAGTGTAAAAGATTCTATTGAGGAAGAGATGAATGTTTCAGAGATAAAAGCTGAGGCTTTAGCCTATAAAAAAGAGTTATTAGAAGCTCAAGAGAAGCTTGATAAAGTATCTGAGATGACTGATGTAAAAGCTCAATTATCAAACTTTGGTGATGATTTGATAGCTGATATTGATGATGACTTACCATCAAAAAACTCTCAAAAAGTAACTTTTGATAAAAAAAATAAAATAAAAGAAGATAGTAGTAATGTTTGATGATTTAAGACCACACCTTGTAGAGCTTAGAAAAAGACTGGGAATCTCAGTTGGTAGTTTAATTGTTATGTTTTTTGTAATGTTTTACTTCCACGAACCCTTATTAACTTGGATGGTTGAACCATTGCTTACAGCACTTGCTGAAGTTGGAAAAAACTTAGATACTAAAACTGCTGAGGGGATGGTGACAACATCACAAGTTGGTGGAGCATTTTTTGTTGCACTAAAAGTTGCATTTTTTGCTGCTATTGTAGCTTCAATCCCTGTTATACTTTCTCAAATTTGGGCTTTTATAGCTCCAGGGCTTTATGCAAATGAGAAAAAAATGATTATACCTTTCATTTTTGGTGGAACAACTATGTTTGTAGTTGGTGTACTTTTTGCCTACTATGTTGTTACACCTTTTGGATTTGAATTTCTCATTACCTTTGGTAGTTTTAAATTTACTCCACTTATAAATATAGAAGATTATGTTGGATTTTTTACAAAAATTATGTTTGGTTTTGGATTGGCTTTTGAACTTCCAATTTTTGCATACTTTTTAGCACTACTTGGTTTAATTCACGATAGAAATATGACAGAGTTTTTCAAATATGCGATTGTTATTATCTTCATAGTTGCAGCACTTTTAACACCACCTGATGTTTTAACTCAGCTACTTATGGCTGGTCCACTTATCATTCTTTATGGTTTCTCTATCCTTATAGTAAAAGCTGTAAATCCTGCTCCACCTCTTGAAGAAGATGAAGATTCTGATGAAGAGGAAATTATTGTTGAGAAAAAAAGTGAGTAGTTCAGAACTACTCACATCTAGCTATAACTTTACTCTCCCAGAGGAGTTGATAGCTACACATCCAGCTAATCCAAGAGATCATGCAAAACTTTTAGTTTATGATAGAAAAACAGATAAAATCACACATACTTATTTTTACGACTTAGAGAAGTTTATACCTAAAAATTGTGCTTTAATCTTTAATGATACAAAAGTTATTAAAGCTAGAATCTATGGTAAAAAGCCTAGTGGTGGAAAAATCGAATTACTTATAAATAGAGCCTTAAATGCAAATGATGTAAATGTTTACATAAGAGGTAAAGTTAAGGTTAATACTGAGATTTTATTTGATGAGAATCTAAAAGCTGTTATACAAGAGTTAAATGATGATGGAAGTAGAATTGTAAACTTTTTTATAGAAGATTCCCTTTTAAGATTTGAAGATCTACTCCCTATTATAGACAAAATTGGTCATGTACCATTGCCTCCATATATCCAAAGGGAAGACAATAGCGAAGATGAGAGTGAATACCAAAGTGTTTTTGCTAAAGAGGAGGGAGCAGTAGCAGCCCCAACAGCATCACTACACTTTACACCCAAACAACATAAAAGAGTTTGTGAGAATCACTCTCATGCTTATGTAACTCTCCATGTTGGAAGTGGAACCTTTAAACCTGTTGAAGTTGAAACCATAACAGACCACCCTATGCACTCAGAGTATTACAACATATCTGATAAAGCAAAATCTATTTTAGATTCTACAAAACCAATTTTATGTGTAGGAACAACATCAACGAGAACAGTTGAGTTTTATGAAAGACACA
>CAYLNF010000079.1:0-4023 GCA_964385165.1 uncultured Sulfurimonas sp. | reverse complement strand
TTTTAGAGGAGTTAAAAGTGGAAGATTCTTCTGGTGGAAATCGTAAACAAACTTACAAAGTTGTAGATTATATCGAAGCTAAAGAGGCTAAAAAGATCACTGCTGATATTAAGAAGATGAAGCTAAAAGTTACTGCTCAGATTGAGGGTGATGCTATCCGTATTAAGGGTAAAAACCTTGATGATTTACAAAAAGTTATGAAGATGGTTCGTGAGGGTGAATGGGAAGCTCCTATCGTTTTTGAAAATATGAGATAAGGGGTAGTTTATGGCAAATAAAACTATACTTGAAGCAGCTAAACATTTTGGTGTATCAAAAGAGGCTATCCACAACAGAATCAGAAGAGGCTCTTTAAATGTTGAAGTTGTTGATGGTGTAAAGTTTGTGGTGGTTGATGAAAATCAACCGATAAAACCAAAAACAGAGCCTAGAAACTCAAATATATCAACAGATTCTAAATACTATAAACTTTTAGAGGAACAAAATCTTCAACTACAAAAAAGAGTAGAAAAACTTGAAGATGAGACTAGAAGTTTAAGAGATCAAAAAGAGGAGATGCTTATCCAAGAGAGGATAAGAATCGAAGAGATATATAAAGAGAAAGATGAGCAACTAAAAAATATACTAGGTGCTATATCTTCTCAGTTTATGTTAAACACTCAACTAGAACAACCGATAGTTGAGGAGCAAGATGAGATTGAGCTTGTTGAAGCAGAGATAGAGGTCAAAGATGAATTAAAAAATGAGATTCTATCTTTAAAAAACTACTTTAAAACTAACAACATCTCAAAAAAGAAGCAACTAAAAATAAAAGATAAATTTAAAAAAGTTGCTAAAAAAGATAAAAGAATCACCATAATTGGCAAAAAATACTATATAAATTTAACCAAATATGATTATAGTGACCTACTCTAATCTACTCTAAACCATCCAGCTATTGAGTATCTTTTTCTTTTAGCTGGTTTCACTTCATGTGGAAATTTATCACTCAAAAACACCACTAAAGTGTTTGCTTTTGGAACTACTTTAGTTAAATAATCCCCATTTTCATCATAGATAACAAGCTCCCCACCATCATCTTCACCCCACTCATCATTTAGATAAAAAACTGTTGTTACAACACGATTTTTAGAGTTTTTAAAAGCATCTAAATGTTTCTCATAAAAATCACCCTCACCATAGATAGCAAAATGTGATTCATAATATTTCAACCCTAAATAAAGTTCACGATTTAAATAATCTTTTAAACCATCACTAAACGCTAAAAATTCACTTTGGAGTGATTTGTCATCTACTAACCATTTTGTTTTATCTCTTCTTCTATTATTATCTATATGAAAATCATTTTTAGAAGATATTCCAGCCCTTTTAAAATCATCTTCTTTCTTAGCAAACTCCCGAAGTTTAGCCACTAAATCTTTAGAGATACTATCTTCAACCACAACATAACCATCACCAACAAGTGAATCTACTATTTTTGAGTAAAGTTTTTCATTCATAATAAAATCAGCTATCTATTGTGGAAATTTAATGGTAAAAACAACACCATTATTTAAGTTTTCGGCATCTATACTACCATTAAAAATCTCTTTAACTATCCTTTGTGTCATATGAAGACCTATACCTATACCTTTACCTTGCTCTTTTGTTGTAAAGTATGGGTTAAAAATCTTACATAAAATATCATCAGGTATCCCACCAGCATTATCTATAACTTTGATAATCACAAAATCATCTTCTATATAAGATTTTATCTCTATCATCTTATTTTCAATCTCTTTATCTTCAAAAGCATCAATAGAGTTTTTTATGAGGTTTATCATAATATGTGATAGTTCAGATTGGTGAACATTGATGTTTGAGTAATCACTAAGGGATAAAAACTTTATATTTTTATTTTTTAATTGCCCCTCTATTAATGATGAAACCTCTTTTATAATCTCACCAAAAGTTAAAACTTTTTTATCATCTTTTGGCTTAAAGAAATTCATAAATGTCTCTATGGTTCTTGACATATCTTGTGTTGTTTTTTGGATAAATTCACTATGATCTTTAATCTCATCATCATTTAACAATCCAAAATCTTGCTTTAGAGACAAATTAATAGCAGCAGCACTCATAGCATTTAGAGGTTGTCTCCATTGGTGAGCTATCATCCCTAGCATCTCACCCATCTGAGATGTTTTTGCTTGTTCATATAACATCTTATCTTTTTGATGGTTTTTCTCTATCTCAATCTCTAACTTTTCTATCACATCTATAAGATCTTTTTGATATTTTTTATCAATATATATACCACAATCAAGTTTTTTCATATCATCTATCAGTTTAGAGATATACTCCCTTTTGATGATAGAGCCGTGTTGAGGAAGAATCATCTCTATATCTAACTTCTCTATTTTATTTAAAGTGTAGTTAAAAATATTACGACTAGGCATATATGCTTCATGAAATAACCTCGCTTTTTCAAAGTAGGTATCATCAGCAAAAAACTCCCAAGATTCCTCAAGACCACCAAAAATATCACTTGAAAAAAGTATCTTGTTCTCTGGTTCATAAGATACAAAAGCACCGGGGGAGTGGCAGTATGGTGTAGTTATAAAGTTTAGAGTTAAACCATTTTTAGTATTTAGTATAAAATCATTTTTATCTATCTCATAGTAACTTGATCTTACCATATAATGTTTGATGAGGACTGTTAAACGGGAGTGTGTGATTATTTGTAAATCATCTCTATCTATCAACTGTTCTAACGCTGGAACAGCAGCAGCCAAATCTGGGTCTTGATGGTGTAGTATGATATATTTTATATCACTAAGTGGTATAAGCTCTTTTGTTTTTTCAACTACCGCACTAAATTCCATCATAGAACCTGGATCAACAAGAATCGATTCATCACCATTTAAAATAAGATAAGGGTGGCATTGGAAAGGGTCGTTTTCAAGATATTTACCAATCCAAAATATGTTTGGCGTAACCTTTACAGCTTTTTTAAAATTCATCTCTTCTCCACCATTTAATTATTAAAAATAATTATATAGTAGAAAAGATTAATAACAAATTAGCAGTAGAAAATCTACTACTAAATTGGTAAAACTCTAATATCTTTAGATAGTTTCTCTTTAAGTGTAGATTCTATCGCATAAAGTGTACCAGTTGCTGATGAAGCACAACCATTACAAGCACCAAGATAACGGATATAGATATCGATTCCAGCATCACCTTTTTTAATGTCGATAACTTCCATATCTCCACCATCCATAATTAAGAATTGGCGAACATTTTCATCTATAACAGCATCAACAGCTTTTATCTGTTGAACAAGTGTCATATCTTCAAACTTAGCTTCACCAGCGGCACTAGCATCAGCAGCAGCTTTCATTTTTTCCTCATCCATCTCACGACGAGTATCAGCTAAAATATCTACTAAATAGTAATCTTTAGCTTCATGTCCACCAGGTTTGATACAAGATTTACAAAATCCACCAGCTTTAGTGTAATCTATAATCTGCTCAATAGTTGTAAGATCATTTAATCTAATAACCTCTTGAAGAGTTTTTAAACTAACTCTAGCACACTCACAAACTATAATCTCCTCTTCAAAAGACTCAGAATCTACACCTAAGTAAAGACCTGCTGCTTTTTTGATAACATCATAAGCCATAACAGAACAGTGCATCTTTTGAGGTGGAACAGCTGGTGTTTCTGGGTCATCACGAAGAGCCATCTCAACATCAATATTTGTGATTTTAACAGCTTCTTGAACTGTTTTATCTATACAAAGCTCAGTCATAACATCACTTGAAGCTATCGCAGTACCACAACCAAAAGATTTAAACTTTGAGTTTACAATTTTGTCTGTTTTTGGGTCAATTTCCCAGTATAAACGAACAGCATCACCACAAGATTCAGCACCAAAATCAGCAACAATAAGTTTGTTACCTCTTTTTTCAACTTCACTTTGAAAAAGTTCACCTTGATGTTTTGGGTTGTTCATTAATGTCGTTACTTTATCTGAATAAG
>CAYLNF010000078.1:0-4161 GCA_964385165.1 uncultured Sulfurimonas sp. | reverse complement strand
AAAATGTAGAACCCTCAATTGTGCGATTACTCGAACTACTCAGACTATAACTGAAGTGGCATTATACAAAAATGATACTTGATTTTTTATAATTTTAAAGCAATTTCTATACAACTATCGATAGTTGTCTCTTTAGAGATAAAAAAGTTAAAACCTTTTGGTATAGCTTTTGCCGTTGTTTTACCAATAACCACTATCTTATTTTTTTGATTTAACTTATGAGTTTTTAAAAAACAGTTTAAACTTGATGGCGAAGTGAAGATAAGAGTAGAATCATCTTCAACCTCTACATCTAAAATCTCTTGAGAACAACCACTCTCATAAACAACAACTTCATCAACACTATAACCATCATCTCTACATATATCCACAAAATCAGATGCTACAATTTTTGCTCTTAAATAGAGCCATATAGTATCTTTTGGGAACTCTTTTATTTTAGAGATAAGATTATCACCATACCCACCACCAATAGCTAAAATTTCACCACCAAGCTTTTCATAAGAGATAGCACTCTGTTTAGATACACACAATGCTGGTTTAGTTATGTAACTATCTTTTTCATACTGCTTTAAAGCTTCTGATGTTTGTTTTGAGGTTATAATTAGATAATCATATTTTGAAAAATCTATAACTGGTTTTAGAAATTTTATAGTGAGTGAATTTACACTTTTAGCTTTTGGGTGTGAGGAGATTGAGAAGAGATATATACTCATTTTTAACCTTATTTTTAAATATTGGTATTTTAAATTTTATGATATAATTCCAACAAGGTACAAAGGCTAAAGCCTCTGCACTCGAAAACTAACTTTGAATCGTCCGATAACAAAGTTAATCTTAAGTTGGAACTTCTTCACAAGTTCCTCCTTTTGTTGGTATGTGGTCTTACGAGGTGCTTCCAACACCTCTGCCACTATTACAATTCTTTAATATCCGAACTCTTATAAAACTGTTAATTTTTTGGCAAAAAAAAAGGTAGTTAGAAATAAATCCAACTACCTTTTTAATTTTAAATAAATTTAATTTTTTTTAAGATTATTCCCACTCAATAGTAGCTGGTGGTTTAGAAGATATGTCATAAACAACTCTGTTAATCCCATCAACTTCATTAATGATTCTTCTTGAGATTCTCTCTAGTAAATCGTGTGGAAGATGGGCGAATGTTGCTGTCATACCATCAACTGCTTCTACAACTCTTACACAAACTGTGTTGTCATAAGTACGGTTATCACCCATAACACCAACAGATTTTACATTTAAAAGAACTGCGAATGCTTGCCAAGTTTTAGCATAGTATCCACTCGCTTTTAACTCATCTAAAAGAATTACATCAGCTTCACGAAGAAGATTTAGATCAGGAACATTAACATCACCCATAATTCTTATCGCTAAACCTGGTCCAGGGAATGGATGACGGTTAATCATATCTGATGGAAGACCTAACTCTAAACCGATTTTACGAACTTCATCTTTGAAAAGTTCTCTTAAAGGCTCGATTAGTTCAAAATCCATCCAATCAGGTAAACCACCAACATTATGGTGAGATTTAATAACTTCAGATGGACCATTTACAGAGATAGATTCGATAACATCAGGGTAAAGTGTACCTTGTGCTAAGAACTTAATTCCATCATGTTTTTTTGCTTCTTTTTCAAACTCTTCTATAAAAGTGTGACCGATGATTTTTCTTTTTTGCTCAGGGTCTGAGATACCTTCAAGTTTACCTAAAAAGTTATCAACAGCATCAACAGTGATAAGTGGAGTTTTAAGGTTAATTTTGAAAACCTCTTCAACTTGTTCTCTCTCACCTTTTCTTAAAAGTCCATTATCAACAAATACTGGAATCAGTTGATCACCAATCGCTTCATAAAGCATAGCAGCAACAACAGAGCTATCAACCCCACCACTAAGACCACAAAGAACTTTACCAGTTCCTACTTTTTCACGAATCATCTTAATTTGTTCTTTTAAGAAATGCTCCATTTTCCACTTCTCAGTAACTCCACAAATATTTTTTGCGAAATTTCTAAGCATTAGGTAACCCTCTTCAGAGTGTTGAACCTCTGGGTGGTATTGCATAGCATAAACTTTTTTCTCTTCATTAGCGATAGCAGCATAAGGTGAGTTAGCAGATGTCGCAATAGGTGAAAAACCATCAGGTAAAACATCAACTTTATCACTATGACTCATCCAAACAATACGACCATCTTCACAATCAGCTAAAAGTGGAGAGTTAGTTTCTATTTTAAGTTCAGCTTTTCCATATTCATGGTGAGATGAACGGATAACACTACCACCAAAATCAACAGCGATTCTTTGCATACCATAACAGATTCCAAGAATCGGAAGACCCATCTCATAAACACCCTTATCCACTTCATAAGCATCTTTGTTATAAACACTTGATGGACCACCACTAAGGATAACACCTTTAGGATTTTTTGCTTTGATCTCCTCTACCGATGTATGGTAAGGTAAGATTTCACAATAGATTTTATCTTCACGAAGACGACGAGCTATAAGTTGAGTGTACTGAGAACCAAAATCTAGTACAATAATGCTAACATTTGTCATATAATGCCTTTAAAATAGGATAATTAATTGTTGAAAGGATACTATAAATTTAATTAAAAGATGATGAGTAAAAATATATATCTTTTAATAGTTTAGATTAAAAGATTAGTTTATAGAGAGTTAAAAACCCTCTATAATTTAAAATTTTAGTAAAGACCTAAAACCTCAAACTGAACATACCATATAGCGATAGACACTATATAACCAACTAGGATAGTCCAAGCGTGTTTCATATGTGAACCAAAAGTGTAGATTCCATGAAGACGACCCATAACACCAACACCAGCAGCAGAACCAAAAGAGATAAGAGATCCACCAACACCAGCTGTCATAGTTACAAGCATCCATTGAGCTACATCCATCTCTGGAGATGATTTAAGAATCGCACTCATAACTGGAACATTATCTACTACTGCTGATAAGAAACCAACACCAACATTTGCCACAGTTGGTCCAACTAAACCATAAAGATCATGAATGTAGTTTAGGAAACCTAAGAAGTGTAAAGCGCCAACAGCTGAAAGAATACCAAAGAAGAAAAGTAGAGTATCGTTCTCTATTTTTTCCATACTTTGATAGATATTGAAACCATTTTGACCTCTTTTTTTAAGGCTAACAGCAAACAGTTTCAGTATCGCTAAACCAAACATCATACCCCACATAGCTGGGAAATGGAAAAATTGGTGACCTAAAACTGCTACAACGATAGTACCAATCCCTAAATAAACAACACCCATACCACCATCTTTTACAACTGGTTTTTCCTCTTTTGAAGCATCAAAAGGTGGTTGTCCATCTGGAACAGAGTTACTAAGTAAAAATGCTGTTACACCCCAACCTAAAATAGATGCTGGGAAAAGGAAAAGGAAATCTACAAACTGACCCTTACCAGCAGTCCATGCCATAAGAGTTGTAATATCCCCAAATGGTGACCAAGCACCACCAGCATTAGCAGCTACAACGATATTTATCGCTCCTGGTACTAAAAATGAGATATTTCTTTTATCTATCGTAAATAGTACAGTTGAAAGGATCAATGCTGTTGTTAAGTTATCTGCTACTGGAGAGATAAAAAATGCTAAAAGACCAGTCAACCAAAAAAGTTTCTTATATGTATAACCTTTAGAAACAAGTTTATACTTCATAAGATCAAAAACACCCCTCTCAATGAGTGTTTCGATAAATGTCATAGCAACAAGTAAGAAGAAGAAAATCTCAGCAATCTCTAAGATTAAATGCTCTAACTCTGTATGTAATGGTTCAGGATTCATACCGTTTATAGCGTAGTAGATACCAACTAACATAAACATAAAAGTACCAGCAAAAAGAGCAGGTTTTGCTTTGTTTACCTCGTATTGTTCCTCTGTCGCTATAAAGTAGTAAGCTATTACAAAAATAGCTAAACTTAACCACCCAACCCATGTTGTCGCAAGATTTATTGCTTCATGTTCCATTAATTCTCCTCAAGTATTGTATGCACTCCAACAGATTTCTCTCTAGCTAAACTAGCTAAGATAATCTCTTTTGCTGTAAGTAAACGAAATTTCAGTAGTTTACCAATTTTTTCATTTAAAAGAGCATTAATTT
>CAYLNF010000077.1:0-4243 GCA_964385165.1 uncultured Sulfurimonas sp. | reverse complement strand
CCTCTTTTCACTTTTTTCTTTACTCTGTTTATTTACTTGTGTCTTATGCTTACATTATTATATGAAATTAAAAACAAATTTCTATAAATATTAAATTATTGTAAAAACTATTTATTTCATTGTTACGATGTGTTAACTCTTTATATATAGAATCTACTTATTAAAATCTATGCTTTTAAAAGAAAAGCATTTTCAAGGAATAAAATGGGATTATATGATCGTGATTATGCGAGAGGAAACTCTTTCGCTTATGGGAGTGCAACAAAAAGTGATACGCAAATTATCTCTTTTGTAAAGGAGACATACAAACTTTTTGCTGCTTCGATGATGGCAGGTGCTGTTGGTGCTTATGTTGGTGTTCCTATGGCTGGAGCTATTCATGCTATGTTTTGGCCTCTATTTGCTTTAGAGATAGGTTTACTTATCGGTTTACAATTTGTAAAACATAAACCAGGTATCAATTTAGCTGTTATGTTTGGTTTTGTATTTATGACAGGTTTAATGTTAGCACCTTTACTTGCTAGAACATTAGGTATGAGTGGTGGTGCTACCATCATTGGTAATGCTTTTGCTATGACATCAGTAGTATTTGGTGCTATGAGTTTTTATGCTATCAAAACAACTACTGATTTTACTAGCTACACAAAACCATTAATGATAGCTTTACTTGTAATTGTAGGATTTTCTATTTTAAATATTTTTATAGGTAACCCTATGTTACATGTAATGATCTCTGGTGCTGTTGTTTTACTATTTAGTGTTTTAGTTATCTATGATACTCAAAACATTATGAATGGTGCTTATGAGACTCCAATTGATGGTGCGATAGCACTTTATTTAGATTTTTTAAATATTTTTACTGCTTTACTACAACTATTTGGTATCTTTGGTAACGATGACTAATCTTAAACTACCACCTGAACTTTTTCGGGTGGTTGATGCCAATATTAACCGTCTAAAAGAGGGTATAAGAGTTGTTGAAGATATTATGAGATATCGAGATAACAACAAAACACTTTCAACAAAATTAAAATCATTAAGACATAAAGCTAAAATTAAAGAGATAGATCAACTTCTTCTATATAGAGATTCTATAAATGATGTACTTCGTCCAACGATTAAAAGTGAACTAAATCGTACAGATATTAAAGCTATTTTAGTAGCAAACTTTAAAAGAGCAGAAGAATCATCAAGAGTTTTAGAGGAACTTTTTAAATTAGATAATCAAGAATACAGTGAAAATTTTAAGTATATAAGATATGAATTATACAATCTTGAAAAAGAGATAATTCTTAACGAGAAGTGATAAAAACAACCTCAAATTCAAGATAGTTAACTGGATAATTCTCCATAAGTTTTTTGGTTTGTTTATAATCAAGAACTTTTCTTGAACCACTAACTCCACTCTGTTTAATATACTTAAACATCTCCCTTACAGAATCAAACTCTAATCTATACTCAATCACTTCAAAATTAACATTAAAATGTTTTTTTTGTAGTTGATCTATCTCATCTACACTCTTCAAAATAGGCTTTAATAATGCTGTTTCATTTAAAATTTTGAATGTATTAGATGTAAAAATAGCTAATGCTATCGGAGCATTTAATGTTTGTATGTGATGAAATACAGAATCTAAATCTTTTGCCCACTGTAATGCTGATGCTGAAACAATATAATCAAAACTATTTAATTTTAGTTTTTCAAAGAGTTTTTCATCATTAAAATCACCATACATAGTGTTGATATTTTTCCCTTTTGGGTGTAGTTTTAACATCCCATCAGCAAAATCAACACCTAAAAATGAATCATATTCCCAATCAATTTTTTTACATAAAGCTCCACTACCACAACCTAAATCCAAAATACTTTTTGGTTTAGAATCTATAGATTCTATCAATTTATCAACAACTTTATTTTGAATAATATTACGGGAATTATAATGCTGAGCATATTTTGAAAACTCTGAACTTACTCTCATTTTTTATTTATCACCAATGATATTATAAAAATAGTAAGTACACACATAACAATAGTAGCTCCAGATGGTAAAGAGAAATAAAAAGAGAATGTCATACCTGAGATAACACTTACTATGGAAACTAAAAGGGAGATTAACATCGTTTGTAAAAATCCTACTCTATACTGAAGTGCTGTTACAGTTGGAATCACCATCAAAGCACCTATAAGTAAACTTCCAACAACTCTAATAGATAATGCTATGATGATAGCTACAACAGTTACAAGTAGATAATTAAGTAATTTTACTTTTATACCACTTGTTTTAGCCACTTCCTCATCATAAGCTATAAAATACAACTCTTTTGAAAATGTAAGTAAAAGTGCTAAAGAGATAGTTCCAAAAGTTAAAATAGTGATAACATCAGCATCACTAACAGATAGTATAGAACCAAAAAGATAGGAAAAAAGTGAATTATTTACTGCCCCACCAAGTGAAACTATAATTACTGCTAAAGCTAATGAACCAGATAGTAAAATAGCAAGTATAGCATCTGAATATAGTGAAAAAGAGCTTCTAAGGTACTCTATAAGCCAAGCAGAAGATATAGCTACAACGACTGCCATCCAAAGTGGATTATAACCAGCAACAAGCCCGACAGAGACACCAACAAGAGCTGAATGTGCTAATGTTTCACTCATCATAGAGTATCTCTTAAGAACAACAAAAGTTCCACTAACAGAAGCAAGTATAGCTATAATCACGCCAGCTAAAAATGCTCGTTGCATAAAATCATAATCAAACATCTCTAACATCTAAACTCCTAATGCTCATGCTTATGGTTATGTATAAGATGAGCATCTATCCCATAAAGTTTACTCATATCTTCACAACTCATAGCTTTTTTTGGATCATTACAGATGATAGCTTTCTCATTTATAGTAAATAATCGTCCAATATCATCAGCTATCACACCAACATCATGAGTTATAAAAACTATTGTGATATTTTCCTCTTTATTTAATCTACCTAAAAGTTCATAAAAGTTTTTTTGTGAAACCATATCAACACCAGTATTTGGCTCATCTAGTATCAAAATCTCTGGTTTTGAAGCTAATGCTCTTGCTATCATCACTCTTTGTCTTTGTCCACCAGAGAGTGTTCCAACCATCTTATCTTTTAGATCTAAAACACCCATCTTCATCATAGAATCTTTTACTATCTCTTTATCCTCTTTCCCCATAGATGAGAAAAGTGAGCGTTTAGCAGTTCTGCCCATATTTACAATATCTTGTACTGTTGCTGGAAAATTGGCATCTACATGTGATGCTCTTTGTGGAACATAACCTATCTTATGCCACTCTTTAAAGTTTTTTAGTTTTTTACCAAAAATCTTAATCTCACCACTTGTTGGCTTTTCTAAACCTAGTAACATCCGAATAAGTGTAGTTTTACCCCCACCATTTGGACCAATTATCGCAATATACTCTGAGTTAAAAATCTCAAATGATATATTTGATAATATCTTTTGCCCTGAAACATTAAAACTAAGATTCTTTACATCAAAAATAGGCGTTTTAAATATCATTTGCACTCAAGAGCTTTAGAGATTTTTTCTAAATTTTCTAACATAATATCTTCATAAGACAACTTTTTTTTCGCTTCATCTGCTGTTATGTTACCTAAAGGTTGAAGTACATCAACATCTACTTTAGCTTCACTTGCTATACTCTTTATCGCCTTATCACTTACAAAACTCTCAAAAAATATAGTAGATATATTGTATTTTTTTACATCAGATATTAACTTAATCATATTTTTAGCACTAGGTTGTGCTTGTGGTGATAAACCACTTAAAGCTTCAACATGAAATCCATAATTATGTGAAAGATATGAAAAAGCATTATGGTTTACAACAATAGTATCAATTTTACAATCTTTTATACTATCTCTATATTTAGAATCTAATCGATTAAGCATATTTATATACTCTTTAGCATTATTTTCATATAAATCTTTATATTTTGGAAAAAGTTTAATCATAGAATCTTTTATCATATTTGTAGCTATCACCATATTATTAAAATCTAACCAATAATGTGGATCCACTCTATTATGCTCAATATGATGATTATCATGATGGTGATGTTCTCCAGCTTTTAACTCTCTTAATTTTACATACTCACTCATATTTATAACATCATGTTTAAACTCAAAACCATCTATCCACGGTTCAAGCCCAGCACCACTATAAACAACTAAAGCACTTTTTTGTATCTTTGCCA
>CAYLNF010000076.1:0-4258 GCA_964385165.1 uncultured Sulfurimonas sp. | reverse complement strand
AGAGCAATTAACAGGGTGTTTAGAATCAGATTCCATAGACTTAGAGTTACTAAACTTACTTGAACAGTTTGAACCTTATGGTGAAGCAAACTTTAGACCTATCTTTTTTATAGAGGATGCTGAAGTTATAAGTATAAAGCTTATGGGTAAAGATAAATCTCACTCAAGAATCACTATAAGACAATACCCTCACGAGAGAGATACTTTAGAGATTATAGCATTTAGAACAGTTTTTGAGATGCCAGAAGATAGAAAAATAAGTTGTAGTTATACAGTGGCAAAGAACGAGTTTAACGGTAAAACAACAGCTCAACTTTTAGTTAATAAGATATATTAAGCTCAAAGAATAACTGTTAATTATTACATTAAATCACCAACTAGTTACATAATAAAAAATTATATAACAAAAAGTTACATTTTAAACTTTTTTTTGTAAAAAAGGGAGATTATCAAGCTATTTATTCTATATTCTTGCTAAACTTTTCCTAATTTAATACAAAAGGGAATAATATGAAAAAAATTATTACACTTTCAACTATCGCATTCTTAAGTACTGCTCTTTATGCGAGTACAGATGATATGCAAACACAAATAGATGAGTTAACTGCTAAAATCGCAAAATTAGAAAAAACTCAAAAAAAACAAAATAAAAAAATATCTGCTGTTAATAAATTAGCGAATAAAGATAATATCAAATTTGATGTAGATTTTAGAACATCTTACGATAATATCAGCTACAAAACAGTTGGTGGACAAGAGTACAATAACGATTCTCTTTACTCTAACCGTTTATGGTTAAATATGGGTTATGCTCCAACAGATACAATTCTATTTAAAGGGCAATTAGCTTTCAATAAAGCTTTTGGAGCAACTGCTTTTAATATGGCAAATTCTAACCCACAAAGGGGTTATGGTTTTGATGCTTTTGATTGGGTAATTAATGAAAATCTTACAGATGATTCTTTGAAAGTTAGAGAAGCTTACTGGTTATGGACACCAACTATTGGTGGTTTTAAAACAACTTGGAGTGTTGGTCGTCGTCCAGCTACTAACGGTTATCTAATAAATCTTAGAGATGATGACAAAGCTAAATCTCCAATGGGTCACATAATCAATATGGAGTTTGATGGTGCTTCTGCTAGTATTAAACTTGATAGATATGTTCCTGGTATGTATGCTAAAGTTTGTCTTGGTCGTGGTTTAACAAATGCTAATGCTAGATTTACAACAAATCAAGCTAACGCTAGTATAGATTATGCTACTGATACTACAACTTATGCTGATGGAAACAAAAACCTTGATAATGTAGATATGGTTGGTGTAATACTAAAAGCTTATGATGATGGTCAATACTCTGTTATGGCTAAATGGTATAGAGGGTTTGATGTACCAGGTATGTATGCTACAAGTATGACAGATATGGATAGTGATCCAGCGACACAAAGAGATCTAATGCCAACTGACTATAAGATGTTAACTGGTGGTGATATGGATGGTGCTGCTATCTCTGCTAAAATTGAAGGGATTGGTGATGAGATCAATGATTTCTTAGATGAAACTATCGTATTTGCTTCTTTTGCTTGGTCAAAATCTAATCCAAATTCAGATATTCAAAGAACAGTAACTGCTGCTGATGGTTCATGGAGTGGTACACAAAATACTGGTTCATCAATGTTAGGTAGTTCAGATTCTGAGACTGGTACATCTTACTGGTTTGGTACTCAAATGCCGAATATGACTGGTGGTAAATTTGGACTAGAGTATAACCATGGTTCACAATACTGGAGACCATTCACTTATGGTGAAGATACTATGATTGGTTCAAAAATGGCTGTTCGTGGTTCTGCTTATGAAGCTTACTGGACACAACCACTTATAGATAACATTTTTTCAATGCAAATCAGATATACATATTTAGATTATGATTATACTGGTTCAAACGCTTTCTTTGGTGATGGTGGTACAGCTATAAAATTATCAGATGCTCAAGCTTTAGGTATGGATCCTGTTGAGACGGCTTCTGATTTAAGAATCTATTTCAGATACCAATACTAAACTACAAACAAGTAACATAAAACATATTTATGTTACTTGCTCTAACCTACTAAACCTTTCCCACTTTCAATATATATTATTCTTATAGATAGCTATTATTTATAAATTATTTTTTTTTATAGTTAAGCTATTTATTAAAAAGTTATGATAGAATTTAAAATCAAGTTTTTCAAAGGAAATGTTAATATGCAGAACAAAGAAAAAGAGGTGATGATAGATTTAATTGAGAATCAATTAAAGAATTCTGGTATATCTAGAAGAGATGCTATAAGAATGATGGGTGCTAGTAGTGCTGCTGCTTTAATGATGGGTGGAACATCTGTTCAAGCTAATGAAGAAGCTACAAAACATACTGCGACACATAGCGAAGATCATATTGTTATAGTTGGTGGTGGTGCTGGTGGTATCATGATGGCAGCTAGAATGAATAGAGCCGCTCCAAAAGCAAAAATAACTATTATTGCTCCAAATGAAGTACATCTTTATCAACCAGGTCAAGTTTTTATGGCTGCTGGTTTATACACTTTAGATGATATTAAAAATGATAATAAATCTCTTATCCCAAGTGGTGTAGATTGGATTAAAGATAAAGTTACTGAGTATGATCCAGATAATAATTCAGTAAAAACTGCTAAAGGTAAAACTGTAAAATATGATTACCTAATCGTAGCTGCTGGTATCTCTTACCAATATGAGCAAATTGAAGGTTTAACTGAAGATATGATTGGTAAACATGGTATATCATCTGTTTATCTAAATAACCCTGAAAAAGGTACTGCTGATGGTGGTATTGAAACGGCTAAATGGTTTGTAGAGATGAGAAAAGCTGCTGAAAAAGCTAGCAAAGAGAAACCAATTACAGTATTATGTACACAACCAAATACACCTATCAAATGTGGTGGTGCTCCTCAAAAAATTATGTATCTAAGTGATGATAATTTAAGAGGAAATGGACCTACTGGTGGAAAAGATGTTCATATGAATGCTAAATTCTACTTCACTAAAGCAGGAAAAGGTCTTTTTGGTATCAAAGAGTATGCTAAAACCTTATCAGATGAAGTACAACCTATGTATGGAAACATCGAAAATAAATGGAAACATAATCTTGTTAAGATAGATGGTCCAAACAAGATAGCTACTTATGAAGTTACTACTGTAACAAAAGGTGAATATGATGAGGATCTTGAAGAGTATGAGATGATTGAAAATAAATCTCTTGTAGATATTAAGTATGACTTTATCCATGTTGTACCACCAATGACTGCTTCAAATGAGTTCAAAAACTCTAAACTAGCTTGGCAAAAAGGTAGTGGTAAAGGTTGGATGGAGCTAGATAAAGATACTATGCAACACAGAAGATATAAAAATGTGTTTGGTATAGGTGATATTGCTGGTATCCCTAAAGGTAAAACTGGTGGTACTGCTAGACATCAAGCTGCTGTTATTGAAGATAATCTTGTAGCTGTTATGAACAGTAAAAAACCTGAACACAAATTTGATGGTTATACAGTATGTCCTCTAAAAACACAATATGGTGAAATTTTAATGGCTGAGTTTAACTATGGTAAATCTCCAGCTCCATCTTTCCCACTTTTAGATCCATCTGTTCCTAGAAAAGTTTGGTGGATTTTTGACCTTTACATCTTAAAAACTATGTATTGGCAACTAATGATGAGAGGTATAATGTAATTATCTTATATAATTACTTCTCTTAATTGGGATAGAATACTCTATCCCAATTCTCTACTATATAGATTCTAATCCAAGGTCAGTTAATACAAGTGTAACACCATCAGATTCAACCTCTATCAAACCTGAAGTTTTTAACTCCTCCATAGCTATATCTAAAACTTTATTCTGTTTTGAATCTAATTTTCTTAAAATATCTCTAACAACACTCTCTTTTTTCATAACCTTAGTAGTTTTCCTATTTTTTCTAAACCAATCCAAAAACATCTCTTTAACTTCATCTTTTGGATTTATCTCAACATTTGATTTTTTAGGTTTAAGTTTTCTTTCGTTATCTCTTAAAGCTTTTTTATAATCATAAACTTTCTTTTTTTCTCTTCTCACATATACACCTTTATTTTAGTTGTGTGATTATCTCATAATTTTAGAAAATTCTCTATTAACACTTACTAAACACTTTTTTTATATAATATCCAAAGATATTTTACACCAACAATAAGTTTTAGAATCAAAG
>CAYLNF010000075.1:0-4358 GCA_964385165.1 uncultured Sulfurimonas sp. | reverse complement strand
CCAATATAGCGAAGTTTTATGAATGTTTTAGGAGCCCAAATTTTTCATTAAGTCCATAGCCGCTTAGGAAAAAATAAAATTTGTATGAATTTAAGTTACCACTCCAACCAAATCTTTTAAATAGTTCTATAATAGACTCAAAAGCTTTTATAACCTCATCTTCATTAGCTAAGAAAATGTTAGCATCTTTACCAACCACACCTACCCTACCACCAAGGTACATATTGTAACCATACACACCATCTTTTTGTGCTAAAACAAATGAGGCATCGTGACAGTAGATGTTACAACGATTTGTTAGTGAACCTGATATAGCCGTATTAAATTTTCTAGGAAGTGCTGAGATCCAATCTGGAGAGTATAAAAATTTCTCTTGAAGTTTTAAAAGTGTTTTTTGAGATGGTAAGATGTTGTCAAAACTTCTATCATCTAAAGGATCAGCCATAATACCACGGATATTATCAACACCAGTTTGGTAAGCATCAATCCCAACATCTTTTAGTCTGTTTATGATAGTTGGCAGATTCTCAATCTTTAAATACCTAAGTTCACACTGCGCTCTTGTTGTCAAATCTAAGTAATCTTGCCCAAACTCTTTAGCACACTCCCCTATCACTCTTGCTTGTGTTGAGTTTAAATGTCCTCCGGGGATTCTAAGCTTCAGCATAAATCTTTCAGGTGTTGCTGGTCTATCGTAGATTCCAAAACATTTTAAAAAGTATTTTTTATCTTCATCTGGGATAGAATCGTAACCATCTCTAGCATACTCCTCTAGTTTATCAAACGCTTCTTGTGGGTTCTTTAATTGTTTAGTTTTTTCTAATTTATTTATTTTTTTGCTTCTAGCTTCATAAGCTTTTTGTAGTGCTTCCATGATAAAGCTCCCAATAATGATTTTATTAGGGTTATGATAACTTTATTTTAACGATTTTTAAGCAAAATTTTGATTATTTTTTATACAAGAAAGGTGAAAAAGTTATAGTGATTTAGCATAAAACTAAACCACTATAATAGTTGACTATTTGAATAAAGAGATAGTATTTGATTTAAAATCTGGAATTTTATTACCAACAGAAGATATACGCTTTGCGATATAACTAGGTATTAAAATTTGAGCACTAGAAAGCACTACATGAGTTTTTAAATCGATAATTCTAGCATTGATAACTGTACCACTTTTATATTTAACATAAGTACCTGTTAAAGCATAATCGATATGAAGAGCTTTTCTAAGTTTAGCAATATCACGGCTAAATAAGAAATCACCTTTCTCACCAACTTTAATTTTATCCATAGTTTTGAAATCTACAACTTTATAACCTCTAACTTGCATCTCATGTATAAAGTTTTCACTAAGAATCTTACTTAAACGAGATGTAGCTTTAAAATCTTCTAAAGATACAAAAGATGTGATAGCGATTGAAGAATCAGCTGTACCAGCAAAATCTTTATTTTTAGTAAGTTGTTCTGAAAGTTGTCTCACTACATGATTAACTACACCAGCATCACCATAACTATTTTGTGAATTAGCAGCAACTAAATTTGTATTTAAAAATAACCCAACGATTAATGTAAATAAAATATTTTTCATCTCTAGTTACCTCTCTCTTCACAATTAGAATCTGTGTTTTCTCTTACTGATACTGGAAACGCACAACTACCACAAGGGTTTTGATAATGTTCAACTTTTACTTTCTTATTACATTTAGGTTCCTCTTTACAACCCTCGCAATAAGTGTATCCGTTATCATCATAGTTATAATCAGAAGATGAACCCTCTATACTACCCACACCATCTGCTTGAGCAACAGATGAAAGACCAAGAATTAGCAATAATGCTAATAAACTAAAACCTTTTTTCATTTAACACCTCCATGTTACAGCCTTACATATTCCATTATTTAGGTAAACTATATAAATCTACCCAAACGGCTGAAGATGTGAAATCGACCAATTAAAAATAATATTTAATAAAGTTCAAATATTTATAAAATTTCCACATTAGTAAATATTTTAAGGATTTTTTTGATATTATAAAACAATTTTATTTTAAATAATCAGGGTGTTTTAAATGAGCGATTTGCTAAACAATGACGGCATACAACAGATAAATATTGAAAAAACTCTTCAAGATAGTTACTTAGATTACTCTATGAGTGTAATTGTGGGTCGTGCTTTACCAGATGTTCGTGATGGTTTGAAACCAGTTCATAGAAGAATCTTATATGCGATGGATAAACTAAACCTTTCATTTGGTTCAAAGTTCAAAAAGTCTGCTCGTATCGTTGGTGATGTTATCGGACAATACCATCCACATGGTGATACAGCTGTTTATGATGCTTTAGTTCGTATGGCTCAAGACTTCTCGATGCGTATGCCACTTATAGATGGTCAAGGTAACTTCGGTTCTGTTGATGGAGATTCAGCAGCAGCAATGAGATATACTGAAGCTCGTATGACTAAATATGCTGGTGAACTTCTAAAAGATTTAGAGAAAAACACTGTAAATATGATAGAAAACTACGATGGTACAACAAAAGAACCAGATGTTATGCCAACCCGTGTTCCAAACCTACTCATAAACGGTTCATCAGGAATCGCAGTTGGTATGGCTACAAATATACCACCACATAATCCAAGTGAAATTATAAATGGACTAAAAGCACTTTTAGCTAACCCCAACATCTCTCTAATTGAGATTATGGAGCATATAAAAGCACCAGATTTTCCAACAGGTGGAATCATCTTTGGTAAAAAAGGGATTATGGATGCTTACGATACTGGTCGCGGTCGTATAAAAGTTAGAGCTAAAACTCATATAGAACAAACTACTAAAAAAGAGATTATCGTTATAGATGAACTTCCATATCAAGTTAATAAATCTCGTCTTATAGAAAATATAGCATCTTTAGTAAAAGATAAAATGATAGATGGTGTTTCTCTGATTCGTGATGAATCTGATCGTGATGGGATGAGAGTAGTTATAGAGCTGAAAAAAGATGCTATAAGTGAGATCGTTTTAAACAACCTATTTAAGCAAACTCAGATGCAAACTACATTTGGTATCATTATGTTATCTATCCTAAACCAAGAGCCTAGAATCTTTGGAATTATAGATATTTTAAAACACTTTATAAACCATCGTAAAACAGTAATCATTCGTCGTACTATTTTTGATCTTGAAAAAGCAAAAGCTAGAGCCCATATACTAGAGGGTTTAAGAAAAGCGATAGATATTATAGATAAAGTTATAAAAACGATTCGTGCTTCAGAAGATGAAGAGGATGCTAAAAACAACCTAATCTCAAATTATGAATTCAGTGAGATTCAAGCATCTAGTATCGTTGCTATGAGACTTGGAAGATTAACAGGTTTACAGATCAAAAAGATTGAGGAGGAGTTAGCTGAGTTAATTAAGCTTATCGACTACTTAGAATCTATACTGAAAAGTGAAGATGTTTTACACGGAATCATAAATGATGAGTTAGATGAAGTTTTATCTACATATACAGAGGGTAGAAGAACAACTATCGAAGATGATTATGATGATATAGATATAGAGGACTTAATACCTAATGAGCCTATGGTAGTTACTATAACTCACCGTGGCTATATAAAAAGAGTTCCTTTAGTAAACTATGAGAAACAAAAAAGGGGTGGTAAAGGTAAAACTGCTGTTACAACTTACGAAGATGATTTTATCGAAAACTTTTTCACTTGTAACACTCACGATACTTTACTATTTGTAACTGATCGTGGTCAACTCCACTGGTTAAAAGTTTACAAGATTCCAGAGGGTAGTAGAATCGCTAAAGGTAAAGCTGTTGTTAATCTTATAAACTTAGTAGCTGATGAAAAAATCCTCTCAGTGATTCCAACAACTGACTTTAATGAGGAGAAATCACTAGTTTTATTTACACAAAATGGTGTTGTAAAAAGAACAAATCTTAGTGAGTTCTCAAACATCAGAAGTAATGGTGTAAGAGCTATCGTTCTTGATGATGATGATACACTTATAACAGCAAAAATAGCTACTAAAGATATAAAATATATCTTCATAGTAACTAAATATGCTCAATGTATCAAATTTGAGATTGAAAAAACTCGTGAGCAAGGTCGTTCTACTCGTGGTGTTAGAGGTATCAAGTTTAAACATACAGATGATGTTGTTGTTGATGCTAACATCATAGCTGATGATGAGCAAGAGATTCTTATAGTAGCTGAAAAAGGTATTGGTAAAAGAACATCTGCTGGTGAGTACAGACTTACTAACCGTGCTGGTTCTGGTGTTATTGCTATGAAGATGACTTCTAAAACTGGTAAAAATATCGTAGGTTGTCTAATGGTTGATGAGACTA
>CAYLNF010000074.1:0-4362 GCA_964385165.1 uncultured Sulfurimonas sp. | reverse complement strand
TTTTTTTCCTGAGCCGATATATATAGTGATTTTATTTTCATAATTTTATTATAGCAATAGGTGTTGAATAATAGTATAATATTTAAAAAAGTTTGGAAATATGATGGATAAGACAAGATTAACACCCAAAGAGTTGATGATAAGTAGATATGAGGCATTTGTAAAAGAGGATTGGGAGTATATAGCAAACACCTCTATATCTCAAAATGTAGAAGATTTAAAAAACTCTCCAAAAATGGAGTGGCTGAAACTTGATGTTTTAGATTCTTATGATGATGTTGTTGAGTTTAAAGCTTATTATAGAATTGGTAATAGTATAGAGGTTTTACACGAAAAAAGTAAATTTATAGAGGTTGATGGTGAGTGGAGATATAAAGATGGTACACTCCACAACACTAAAATATTAAGAAATGAGAGTTGCCCTTGTAGTAGTGGAAAAAAGTTTAAAAAGTGTTGTGGATAAAACCTCAACACAAGTAATACTCCATACTATACCTTAAATCATCATCCAAATCACTAGCACTACCTAAAAGCCATTCAAGATAACCCCTGTCACTCACAACTATATCTTCTATATATCGACCACTATATTTCCCAAAATTTAGTTTTTCTAGTAAAACTTTTTTTGAACTAAGAGTAACCATCTCATCATCACAAACCATCTCTTTTAAATAATCGTATAAATATTTAATTAAAATCACATTACTTTGAGAATTATGTGCAAATATAGCAGTTTTTTCTTTTTTATAAATTCGTAATTCATACCTTAAAAATTGTAAAGAGAAAAATTCACACTCTGGAATTAAATGCTTTGTGACTCTCATAGTATCTATGATTTTACCTTCCCAAAAGAAACCTATGCTATTTAATTTTTCTAAATCAAACTTAATATTATGACCAACCAAAATAGAATCTTCATTGTTGTTTTCTACTAAAAATTTATAAGTATCACTCTCTTTTAGTTTTACTTTATCTTTAATCATCTCGTTTGTTATATGGTTGATACTTGAAGCTAACGGTGGTACTTTTTTACCCTCATTTACTAAATCATAATTAGTTATGATTTTATCATCTAGTATAGATAAAGTAGAGATTGATAATATTTTATCATTAAATTCTAAGCCTGTTGTCTGTATATCTAAAAAAACAACCATCCATCTACCTCTTATATAAATAAAATAGTAGAAAGTATATCGAAAATGAGTAGATTTTTACAAAACTACCACTCCAAATAAGCTATCTTTGCTATAATAGCGATAATTAAAATTTGCTATTTAACAAAGAGAAAAATGGACTACTTACAGATAGAAGGGATAGATTCCCTTAACGGAACTATTAAAATATCAGGTGCAAAAAACGCATCTTTACCACTTATCGCTATGACAATCATAGCAAAAAACTGTGTAAATATTAAAAACCTACCTCAAGTTGCTGATATAACTACACTCTTAAAATTACTATCAAATCTTGGTGCTAAATGTGAAACTGATAGCGATAAAACAACCATAGATACTTCACCACTTCATGAGACTAAAGCAACTTACGATATTGTAAAAACTATGAGAGCATCTATCCTTGTTTTAGGACCAATTTTAGCTAGATTTGGTCATTGTGAAGTATCACTTCCAGGTGGTTGTGCCATAGGGCAAAGACCTATCGATTTACATCTTAAAGCTTTAGAGCAGATGGGTGCGAAGATAGATATAAAAGCTGGTTATGTAGAAGCTATCGCTCCTGATGGACTAAAGGGTTGTGAAATTATTTTTGATAAGATTACAGTTACAGGAACGGCAAATATTGTTATGGCTGCTGCTATCGCTAAAGGTAAAACAACTCTAGTAAATGCTGCTAGAGAACCTGAAGTGGTACAACTTTGTGAGGTTCTTAGTAGAAGTGGTGTTAAGATAGATGGGATTGGTAGTGCTGTTTTAACTATCTATGGAACTGATGGTGAACTTGTTGATATAAAAGATTTTTCTATCATACCTGATAGGATAGAGGCTGGAACATATCTATGTGCTGGAGCTATAACAAACTCAGAGATCACTTTAGAGAGTGTTGAGCCAAATCACTTAGGTGCTGTTTTATCTAAACTAGAGGAGATGGGTAGTAGTTTTACTATCACAAAAGACACCATCACTATCCACCCAACTAAAGATATAAAACCTGTAAAAATCATAACTCAAGAGTATCCAGCTTTCCCTACCGATATGCAAGCTCAATTTTTAGCATTAGCTACACAAGCTGATGGTGTATCTATCATAGAGGAGCGTTTGTTTGAGAATCGCTTTATGCATGTTAGTGAACTTCAAAGGATGGGTGCTGATATATCACTAAACGGTCATACGGCAACTGTTAATGGTAGGTCTAAACTTAGTGGAACAGATGTGATGGCAACTGACTTAAGAGCATCTAGTGCTTTAGTTTTAGCTGCTTTAGTTTCAGAGGGTGATACAAACATACACCGTATCTACCATTTAGATAGAGGATACGATTCACTAGATAAAAAACTAAAAGGTGTAGGTGTAAAGATAAAAAGAGTTAGTGAATAACCTTTTTATCCTCAAACTCCCTACTCCTCAAAGATAATCATCTCATAAACACTTTTTTTAGTTACCAGTGCTTTGTTTGGTGATACGGAGTGTGTATTTGATGCTTTTAAGAGTTGATCTCTAAGATCTGCTATCTCACTCTCCATAGCATCTACATTATCTTTAAGTCTAAGTATAATATCAACACCAGCTATATTTACACCAAGCTCACGAGTTAATCTAAGAATCAATTTTATCTTATCTATATCTCTTTGTGAATATAACCTTATACGACCATTTGAGCGTGATGGACAGATGAGGTTCTCCCTCTCATACTGTCTTAGAGTTTGTGGATGTATATCTAATAACTTAGCAACAATACTTATTAAATAAACAGGCTCATCATATTGATGCATCATAATCTACTCCTTAATCTTTTGGTAGTTTTTCTTTCATCATCTCAACTAAATCATCATCAAGATCTTCGATTTGAGGTAAAATGATATTTGCTTTTAGATAAAGATCACCTCTAACCTTTGTTTTACGATTCATAGCACCCATCTCCCTTACACGGAATCTTTGACCATTTTTTGTGTTTTGAGGGATTTTAAGTTTTATCTCTTTATCTAGTGTTTGTATAGCCACTTTCTCACCAAATAGTGCTGTATAAAGAGGTATATCAAAACTCTTAACTAGATCATCACCCTCTCTTTCATACTCAGGGTTTGAAGCTACTGTTATCTTTAAAAATAGATCTCCAGCTTTACCACCTTGTGCGTGACCCTTACCTTTAACTCTCATCTTCTCACCAGTTTTTACACCAGCTGGTATCTTGATATCAAATCTTTCACCATTTACTGAAACTGAGTGTGAACCACCAAGTATAGATACACTAAAAGGGATCGTTACATTTGTTTGGATATCTAAGTTTGGTTCTTGTTGTCTTTGAGCGCCACCGAAGCCACCCCCAAAACCACCTCCACCGAAGTTAGCACCACCGAATCCTGAGCCACCAAAGCCCCCTCCTCCTGAAAACATCTGTCTAAGAATCTCATCTAAATCAGCACTTCCAGCACTTCCATGTGAACGGGAGAAGTCACTAAAACTTTGCCCACCAAACATATTATCACCCATCTGGTCATATTGTCTTTTTTTCTCTTTATCGCTAAGTATCTCATAAGCCGAGTTAATCTCTTTAAATTTTTCCTCAGCTGAAGCATCTTTATTTACATCTGGATGATACTGTCTAGCTAACTTTCTATATGCTTTTTTTATCTCTGCTTCTGAAGCATTTTCACTAATCTCTAGTGTTTTATATAATGATTTTGCCATTTTTCTATCCTAAAATTGTATTAATTATATAAGTGGTATTATATCATAAGAGTTGAGTGGATGTCAATCAAGGTGTAGATTTAATTGTAAAGTTTTTTATTGTATAATCTGTAATGATAGATTTTGAAAAAAGGAGAAATGATGGATGGACAAACAATAATATCACTAACTACACTAATTTTAGTTGCTTTTTCAACTTATCTTTTAATAAAAGAGAAATTACAACATCACTAAATGGGGATTAACCCCATTTAATTATAAAGATGTTTCTAATGTAAAAAGTGACGAACTTCTGAAAAGTATAGACTCATACCAAACTCATTAGCTGCTTCTATAATCTCTTCATCTCTGATACTTCCACCTGGTTCTATAACATTTTTAACACCAGCTGCTGCTGCTGCGTCAATAGAATCACGGAAAGGGAAAAATGCTTCAGATGCTAAGGCAGCACCAGTTACATCAAGACCCATATCTTTTGCTTTTTTCAAAGCACATTGAG
>CAYLNF010000073.1:0-4412 GCA_964385165.1 uncultured Sulfurimonas sp. | reverse complement strand
TAAAATAGCCAAAATTTTTTACAAGGCTTTTACTTATGACTATGGATGTTATTGAGATACAAGAGATTATCCCTCACCGTTACCCTTTTTTACTTTTAGATCGTGTTACTGATATTGTTGCTAATGAAACTTTAGTTGGTTTTAAAAATGTAACGATTGGTGACAATGTATTTCAAGGTCATTTTCCTGGTCACCCAATCTACCCTGGAGTTATGATTCTTGAAGGTATGGCACAAGCTGGTGGAATTTTAGCATTTAAAAGTATGGATATGAGCAAAGAGGAAGCAGCAAATAAGGTTGTTTACTTTATGAGTATCGATAAAGCTAAGTTTCGTGCTCCTGTTAAACCAGGGGATAGATTAGAATATCGTATTAGTGTTATTAAACAAAAAGGTGCTATCTGGATGCTAAAAGGTGAAGCTTTTGTTGATGATAAGATAGTTTCTCAAGCTGAATTAAAAGCTATGATAGTTGACAAATAAAGGTTACGATTTGAGTAATATATCTAAATTTGCGATCATCGAAGATGGTGCGAAGATTGGTGAAAATGTTGAGATTGGGGCATTTTGTTATATATCATCACAAACAACGATAGGTGATGGTACAACAATCGCTCAAAATAGTTGTATATATGGAAAAACAACTATTGGTAAAAATAATAAAATATTTTCACACGCTGTTCTTGGTTCAATTCCTCAAGATTTGAAGTTTAATGGTGAAGATGTTGAGCTAATTATTGGTGATGATAACACTATTAGAGAGTTTACACTTTTTAACCCTGGTACTAAAGGTGGTGGAAGTAAAACTATCGTTGGAAACCATAATCTTTTTATGGGGTATGTTCATTTAGGGCATGATGTTATCATCGGGAACCATTGTATTTTAGCTAATGCTGCTACTTTAGCTGGTCATGTTGAGGTTGGTGATTATGCTGTTATTGGTGGTATGACACCGATCCATCAATTTGTTCATATTGGTGATTATGCTATGGTTGGTGGAGCATCAGCTTTAGCACAAGATGTGCCACCATTTTGTATGGCAGAGGGTAATCGTGCTACACTTAGAGGTCTGAATTTAACTGGTTTAAGAAGAAAGTTAGATAGAGCAGATATAGATAAACTAAAATCAGCTTATAGAGATCTATTTGAATCTGGTAAACCTTTAAAAGATACAGCGAATGAGCTTTTAGAGATTACAGATAGCCATTATGTTAAAAACTTATGTGATTTTATAATCAAAACAAAAAGGGGAATCCCTTTTGAGAGGAAAAATGTATGATAGATAGACAATGTAGTTTCTGTGGAGCAACTGAGAGAGAAGAGAATCCTATAATTGCTGGAAATGGTGTTTATATTTGTAAAAATTGTGTTGTTTCTGCGTACAAAATTATGTTTGGTGATGATAAAGAACCAACAAAACAAAACGATGAGCTTGTTGATGCTGTAACAAAACTTATGACACCAAAAGAGATGGATAATTTCTTAGGTGATTATATCATAGGTCAAGAGAGAGCAAGAAAGCTTTTAAGTGTTGCTGTTTACAACCACTATAAAAGAATTTTTAAAAATGATACCGACACAGAAGATGATACTGAGATTGAAAAATCAAATGTATTGTTAATTGGTCCAACTGGTAGTGGTAAAACTCTTATGGCTCAAACGATAGCTAGAGTTTTAAATGTTCCTATCGCTATTACAGATGCTACAAGTCTTACTGAAGCTGGTTATGTTGGTGAAGATGTTGAAAATATCTTAACAAAACTTCTTCAAGCTGCTGATGGCGATATCAAAAAAGCTGAGCAGGGAATCGTTTTCATAGATGAGATGGATAAGATCGCTCGTATGAGTGAAAATCGTTCGATCACCAGAGATGTTTCAGGTGAGGGTGTTCAACAAGCTCTTTTAAAAATTATAGAGGGTGCGGATGTTAACATCCCACCAAAGGGTGGAAGAAAACATCCAAATCAAGAGTTTACAACTATAAACACTAGAAATATTTTATTTATTTGTGGTGGTGCTTTTGATGGTCTTGAAGATATTTTAAAAAGAAAGCAGGGTGATAATGTTTTAGGTTTTGGTCACGATAAAAAAACTAAAGATGAACAAAGACCAACTTATGAGATGGCAGAACCTGATGATTTAGTAAAATATGGAATTGTGCCTGAATTGATAGGTAGATTACCTATTATAGCATCATTAAGCGAGATAACTGAAGATGATATGGTTAGAATCTTAACAGAGCCTAAAAATTCACTTATCAAACAGTACAAAAAACTTTTTGCGATTGATGATGTTGAGTTGAATTTTGAAGAGGAAGCATTAAAAGCTATCGCAGCTAAATCTATCAAAAGAAAAACAGGTGCTAGAGGGCTTCGTGCGATACTTGAAGAGAATATGTTAGATATAATGTATGAACTTCCAGAGTATGAGGGGTATGAGGTGTTAATCACAAAAGCGGTTATAGAAGATGGTGAGACACCTTTATATATAAAGAAATCTAAAAATAAAATAGCATAAGGTAGCATCGATGATATTCAGTAAAATCATAGGACTTTTTTCAAACGACCTCTCGATAGATTTAGGAACAGCAAATACGATCGTGATCGCTAAGGGTAGAGGAATCATCATCAATGAGCCATCAGTTGTTGCTGTAAAAACGGGAAGATTTGGTCACCAAACAGTTTTAGCAGTTGGTAAAGAGGCTAAAGAGATGGTTGGTAAAACTCCTGGTAATATCAAAGCTATTAGACCTATGAGAGATGGTGTTATCGCTGATTTTGATATGACTGAGAAGATGATTCGTAAGTTTATAGAGAAAGCTCACGGTAGAAGTTCACTTATAAGCCCTAGGATTATCATCTGTGTACCTTATGGTTTAACTCAAGTTGAAAGAAAAGCTGTTCGTGAATCTGCTCTAAGTGCTGGTGCTAGAGAGGTTTTTCTTATAGAGGAACCTATGGCTGCTGCTATTGGTGCTGGTATAGAGATTAGAGAGCCTCAAGGTAATTTAGTGGTAGATATTGGTGGTGGTACTACTGAGATTGGTGTTGTTTCTCTTGGTGGTTTAGTTATATCTAAGTCTATCCGTACTGCTGGTGATAAAATCGACCAATCTATAACAAACTATGTAAGAAAAAAGTATAATGTTCTTATTGGTGAGAGGGTTGCTGAAGAGATTAAAATCGCTATTGGAACTGCTGTTGTTCTTGATGAGGAGCTTAAGATGGATATCACTGGTAGAGATCAGGTTGAGGGTTTACTAAGCACTATAAATCTTACAAGTGAGGATGCTAGAGAGGCTATGAGAGAACCTTTAAAAGAGGTTGGTGAGGCACTTCGTGATGTGTTAGAGAGAGTTCCACCAGATTTAGCTGGAGATATTGTAAACCATGGAATTATCTTAACAGGTGGTGGTGCTTTAATTCGTCAACTCGACAAATATCTATCAGATATAGTTAAAATTCCAGTGTTTGTAGCAGATGAACCTCTCTTAGCTGTTGCTCACGGAACAGGTAGAGCTTTAGAAGAGATAGATCTACTTCAAGAACTTTTTGAAAATGAATAAAGGGCTACTTAGCTTTTTATTCATCTTTTTTATACTATTTTTAGGTGCTTTTTACTACTCAAATATTGTAAAAACACCAGTTTTATCTACACTCAACTATATCAAATCAAACTATCATGATTCTATTGAGTTTATAGTGAAAAAGATAGATCAACATTTTTACCAAGCTCAAGAGATAGAATCTTTAAATGAGAAACTACAAAAGTATGAGAATAACCATCTAGTTATGAGGCAATTAGCTTCAGAGGTTAACGATCTTTTTAAAGAGAATAGCTCAAATTTTAAATCTAACCCTAAAGTTGAACTTGTTAGAACTATCTCTTATGAAGAGATGGGAAACCTAAATAGAATCTGGTTAGAGGTTGAAGATTTTAATAGTTCTAAAATATATGGTTTAACATACAAAGAGTTGGTCGCTGGAATTGTGATCTCTGAAAATGAAAGAGCATTAGGGTTATTAAATAAAGATATAAAAAGCTCCTATGCTGTTTATGTAGGTGATAATAAAGCACCTGGTATAGCTCATGGAAATAATACTCAATATTTAATGGTTAGATTTATCCCAGCATGGTTTAAGATAGAAAAAGGTGATGAAGTTACAACATCTGGACTTGATAATATCTTCTTTAAAGGTCTAAAAGTTGGTAAAGTTATCTCAGTAACAAAATCGCAAGGGTATCAAAATGCTTTAGTTATGCCATACTATAAAGCAAATAATCCAAACTATTTTCATATGATAATAAAAGTTAAATAGTTCATCCTCAAACTCATCAAATTTTAAGTGCCTTTTAGTTATAATCTCTAAATTTTTAAGATTATTTAAAAGGTAAAAAATGCCAAAACGCACC
>CAYLNF010000072.1:0-4436 GCA_964385165.1 uncultured Sulfurimonas sp. | reverse complement strand
TTTGGTGTGATTATCTCTTTAAGTAGTGGAGCATTACTAGCAAATGTAACCTCTGTTGTTTTATATATCGGTGATACATTAAAGTCAAAAAGATAACTTTATGAACGATAGCTCTTTATGGATTATCCTACAAAGGATGAGACTCCCTTTTGTGGTGATTCTAGTTACTTATACAATTGCTATGATAGGTCTTATCTTAATCCCTGGTATAGATAATGATGGAAATGTTTACTATATGAGTATTTTTGATGCTTTTTATTTTGTGACATATATGGCTACTACTATCGGTTTTGGGGAGATTCCATACCCTTTTACACATGAGCAAAAGATTTGGGTTTCTATGTCTATCTATCTTACTGTTCTTGGTTGGTTTTATGGAATCGGTGCTTTAGTCTCTTTACTTCAAGATAAACTTTTTATCAGTGAGATAGCGATAGCTAGATTTCAACGATCAGTTAAAAATATAAAAGAGGATTTTGTTATAGTGTTGGGCTATAATGAGACCACTAGTGAGATTATTAGGCGGATGTTAGCTGCTAAGATGAGGGTAGTAGTTATAGAGAAAGATCAAGCAAAAGCTGATTATCTTATGCTTGAGGGTTTTATACCTAATGTTCCTGTCTTAGTAAAAGATGCTCATAACCCAAAATCTTTGGAGTTTGCTGGGATAAAATCTAAATATTGTAAAGGTATCATCTCACTTTTTGAGAGTAATATTTTAAATCTTCGTATGACACTATCTTCAAAACTTTTAAACCCTAAAGTTAGTGTTGTAGTAAAAGCAACAACACCTGAAGAGAGTGAGAATCTCATAGATGCTGGAGCAGATATTGTTGATAATCCATTTAAGATAATCTCATATCAGTTAGAGATGGCACTGAAAGCTCCTAGCCTTTTTAAGCTAGAAAATTGGCTTTATAAAACAGATACACTAGAGACTAAAACTTTTTCGATTCCTAGTAGTGATATTTTAATCTGTGGATATGGGAGACTTGGCTCAAACCTATACTCAATGTTTATAAAAAATGGTATCACTCCAACTATTATCGAGATTGATGAGAAAAGGGTTGAGGTAGCTAAATATGATGGTGTGAAAAATATTATCTATGGTAGTGCTGATGATCATATATCATTAGAGAAAGTGGATATAAAAAATATGAAGTTAGTTATCATAGCCACAGATAACGATACAACAAACCTCTCTATCTTATCTACGATAAAAAAACTTAAATCTAAAGCGTTAGTTATAGCAAGGGAGAATGAGATAACAGATTTTTCAATCTTTTCACATGCTAAGATAGATCATCTTTATATTCCAGCAAAGATTCTTATCCATAAAACGACAAATGCTATCTCAAACCCTCTAAGCGATAGACTGATAAGGGTGATAACACACAAAGATGAAAAATGGGGTCAAAAGCTTTTATCTGAGCTTGTAAAACATATAGGGATTAACCCTATAACAGTTGAGCTAAATATCACAAAAGATGATGCTTACGAAATATATCTACATCTAAAGAAATCTGGCAATAGTATGAAATTGGGTTTATTAAAACTATCAAGACGGGACAGAAACCAAAAAAATAATCTTATCCCACTTTTCATAAAAAGGGATAATGCTGAGTTGTTATTACCTGATGATGATGTTGAGTTACAGATAGATGATAAGATTCTTTTTGCTTGTGATGAGAATGCTAAAGATGATTTAGAGTATGTAGCAAACAACTCTTATGAGTTTAGATATATATTCTCAGGTAAAGATAAAAAATTCTTCTTTAAAGGTTAAATATGAGATTAAAAGCAAACTATGTAGATATAAAAAATAGAGTTATATTTCCTGCTCTAGTTGTTGTAGAAGATAATAAAATAGAATCTATAACTAAGATAGATGAGAAGCTTGATACTTTTGTTTTAGCTGGATTTATAGATTCCCATATACATATAGAGAGTTCCATGTTAATCCCATCAGAATTTGCTAAAGTAGCTGTAAACCATGGAACAGTAGCAACTGTAAGTGATCCACATGAGATAGCAAATATTTTAGGTGTTGATGGTGTTGAGTTTATGCTTGATAATGCTAGTAAGGTAAATTTTAATTTTAATTTTGGTGTTTCACCTTGTGTTCCTGCTACACCGTTTGAAACAAATGGTGCAACTCTTGATTCTAAAACAGTAAAAGATATGTTAAAAAACCCAAAACTAAACCATCTAGCAGAGGTGATGGCATTTCCAAGTGTAATTAATAACGATAATGAGATAATGGCAAAAATAAACTATGCCAAAGAATTAAATATCCCTATAGATGGTCATGCTCCTATGCTTAGTGGTGATGATTTGAAAAAGTATATAGATGCTGGAATAACAACTGACCATGAGGCTAGTAGCTATGATGAGGGGAAAGAGAAATTAGATTTAGGTATGAAAATTCTTATCCGTGAGGGTTCAGCTGCTAAAAACTATGAGGCACTATCTTCACTTATAAAAAACTACTCAGATATGTTAATGTTTTGTTCAGATGATAAACATCCAAATGATTTAGTAAAAGCACATATAAACGACTTAGTGGTTCGAAGTGTGGCTAAAGGTTATGATATTTTTGATGTTTTAAAAATTGCTTGTATAAACCCTAAAGAGCATTATAATTTAGATATTGGTCAGTTGAGAGTTGGTGATAAAGCAGACTTTATAGAGGTTAAAAATTTAGAATCTTTTAAAATTTTAAAAACAGTTATCAATGGTAAAGTTGTTAGTGAGTTTGGAAAAACTAAAATAGAATCGATTCAAGTAGAATCTATAAATAATTTTCATGCTAAAAAAACTTCTATAGATGATTTTAGGTTTGAGAGAAAAACTGATACTGTAGAGGTTATACAAGTTGTTGACCATGAACTTTTTACATTAGAAAAAAAATATCATATAGAAACAGATGGTACTTTCAATGTAGATTTAAAAGAAGATATTTTAAAAATCGCAGTTATGAATCGATATGAAGAGAAAAAACCTGCTCTATCTTTCATAAATGGTTTCAACCTAAAAAAAGGTGCTATCGCCTCTTGTGTAGCTCACGATTCTCACAATATTATCGCTGTTGGATGTAGTGATGAAGAGATGAGTAGAGCTGTAAATATACTCGTAGAATCAAAAGGTGGAATCGTTATTGTTGATGGTGAAAAAACACTTCATCTACCATTAGAGATTGGTGGTATTATGAGTAAAAAAGATGCTTATAAAGTAGCATCAAAATATGATGAGATTGATAGATACTCAAAAGAGATTCTAGGCTCAACACTATCAGCACCTTTCATGACACTATCATTTATGGCTTTACTTGTTATATCTGAGATAAAATTAAGTGACAAAGGTCTTTTTGATGGTAGAGAGTTTCACTTTATAGATAGCTGTGTAAAATAGATTAGTAAACTTGAGAATCTTCTTTTTGTAACCAAATATCAAAAAGTTTAGAATTCTCTTGATGATTAATTTGCTCAAGAGTTACATCACTATTTTTTCCATCTAACATATCATAGAATCGTTTATCATCAAACCCACCATGAGAAGCATCATCTTTTGTAGCACCATAGTAAACTTTAGAGATTCTAGCCCAAAATATAGCACCTAAACACATAGGACAAGGCTCACAAGTGGTATAAAGCTCACAACCACTTAAATCAAAACTATCTAACTCTTTACAAGCCTTACGAATCGCATTTACCTCAGCATGAGCAGTTGAATCTTTAGTTTTTAAAACCTCATTATGAGCTGATGAGATAATCTTTCCACACTTAACAACAACAGCCCCAAAAGGACCACCATCATTTGCTAACATCCCAGTAGTTGCTTCATTATAAGCTATTTGCATCCATTTATTCATCTATTTACCTATGTAGTTAATATTTATATTTTTATTGTACAATTACTTATGGCTAAATTAGATGAAATAAAAGAACAAATTGGACTAAACAAGTTTATTATGGGATTAATATCTATAATGATTTTTTCAATTACTGGTTTTGTCGTATCTAATTATATTACAATAAATTCAAGTTTTATGATTATTGTATCTATATCTTTAGTTATTTTAATTTATATTTTTATGCTTATCTTTAGTAAAACTATTGAAAAAATAAAAGAATTAAGGGATTTATAAAATGAATGAGATGTTAATGTATTTTGTAAGTGGTGCTTTTATGTTTTTCATTATACAATTCGCAATATTATCAAAAAAGCTTATAGATAGTGAATAAATAACTTTTAATTTAATAATTCTAATGCTTCCTCATACTCACTTGGGTTATTAAGATTCAAAAATGCAATTTCATCTTCAAAATCTATAAAAGTTGTATTTGATGATTTTAGTAAATATCCTAGTTTATGATTATCAGATTCTAACATCTCTAAAAATTTAGATTCTAAACTACGATGATAGATTCCACATA
>CAYLNF010000071.1:0-4459 GCA_964385165.1 uncultured Sulfurimonas sp. | reverse complement strand
TATCGTAATCATTAAACAGATCATTTGAAAATAGCCCACTAACTAAAGCTAAAGATACAAATAATATTTTTATCATCTACGCTGCCAAGGGTTCGCCCCTAAAGAGCGAAGTTTTATAAATTTAATATCTGGTTCAGCTGTTGTAGCTGTTTGTTCATTCTCTATCATATTATCTTCTATACTCTCATCTACAATATCATCAACAGATTCTATCTTTGGTTCATCTACTAAACCTGTATCACCTATTAACTCTGTACTCTCTTTAGTTAACTCATTATTTGATTCTATCTGTAAAGATGGTGCTTTTACTTGTAGTACCTCTGATGTATCAACTTTAGGGTTTAGTTTCATAGCTTTCATATTTAAAATAATATTATTTCTATGTAACTCTTTTATACGATTATATTTCGCTTTTAATTTTCTTTTATGTGATGCCAAATTTCTTTGTTTAAAAAGCTCCTTAAAAGCATTTAGAGTTACAAACCTTTCATGTGTTCTAAACTCTATCATATTGATCTCATTACTAAACAATGGAACAACCAAAACAGCAATTAATACAACTCTACTCATAACAACTCTATAAAGTAGTTACAACATTTTTTAAATCTATACAAAACCTACTCCCCTCACCTAATTTTGATTTTACATCTATACTTATATCATGTAACTTTATAATCTGAGCTACAATATATAAACCTATCCCTATCCCTATCCCTTTTGTATCGATACTCTCACGATAATATTTAGTAAAAACCTCTTTTGGCTTTTTTATACCAACACCATTATCTATAATCTCTAATTTATCACCTTTGAGTACAACATTTACCTCACTTCTAGATTCTGAGTATTTTATAGCATTATTTACAATATTATCTACTGCTCTTAAGATAGCTGATCTATCAGCATCTATCATAAGTGGTTGAACCTCAACATTTACAACAATATTTGGTCTTATATCTCTCCAGTAATCTCTACGCTTATTTAAAACCTCTGCTAGATCAAACCTCTCCCGTTGAAGTTTATACTGACCAACTCTTAAACTAAAAAGTAGTTGCTCCTCCAACGATTCTATCTGCTCTACACCCTGAACAATCCTTAAACTTTTCTCTTTTAGTTTTGGATTATCTATCCTTCTTGCTACACTTTGAGCATTCATTTTTACAACGCTTAAAGGGGTGTTTATATCATGAACTATCCCATTTATAAAACTATCCATCATAAGGATAGAATCTCTCATAGGTTTTAGTGATATCCTTGTTAGAAAATAACTAAAAGGGATAATAAAAGCTAGTGAAAATAGAAAAGCTATAAATATCTCTTTAAATATTATCTCTATCTTATCATCTAAAACGATAGGTTTCATAACACAATCTTTAGAGTTACTTAAAAATCTATGTAACCTTTTACACTCAACAAACTCTAGTTTATTTTTAAGTTTCTGCTCTTGAAAATAACGGTTTTGCTCCTTATAAAAGTATAAAGAAGCGATAGCACTAAAGAGTAAAACTAAAGTTATTATATAGATAAAAAAGAATCTTAAAAAACTATTTTTTTCATAAGAGTTTGAAGCAATAACCAACACCTTTTACATTTTCAATAACACCACACCCCTCGATGTGTCTTTTTAAATTCTTAATATATGTTCTTAATGTAGCGATTGTAATACTAAATTCAAAAACATTATCAATTATACTATCTGTCTCTACTAGTTGTGACTTATATTTTATAAAATACTCTAATAATTTAAACTCCTTTAGAGGAAGTGTCGTTGTATTATCTAAACAGTAGATTTTATACTCACTAGGATCTAAACTAAATAGCTTTGTATATTTAACCAACTTAGATGGTGGTAACTTAGATTCAATCCTAATCAAAAGCTCATCTATATCAAAAGGTTTTTTTATATAATCACAAGCCCCTACACTAAAGCCCTCTTTTAAATCATCTATCTGATTTCGTGATGTCATAAAAATTGTTGGTGTATCATCACCACTATCTCTTAATGACTTCAATATCTCAAAACCATTTATACCAGGAACATTAACATCAAAAAGATATAGATCAAACTTACTCTCGTAAGTTAACTCAAAAACCTCATCAGATTCACATGCCCAAGAAACATTATAATGACTATCTTCAAGCTCTTCAATCACACTCTGAGCCAATAAAAGATCATCTTCTAAAAATAATATATTAATGTTATACTCCATCTTAAAAAAAGAAATTATACTATTTTGTGGTTTTAGATAAATTAAAAGATAACTTTAGCAATCTAAAAACTCTAGCATGCTAGTAGAGCTTTTAAATATGCTATTTTTTAGTTACAACAGAATTATACTAACTCAAAATGTAGTGTAAATGTAGTGGTAAAATTTTATCTTTATTAACCTTTAACTAAAAAAAAGATAAAATCTCAACAATTAAATATAAAGAGAATTATTATGCTAAAACCATTACTTATAGAGATAGGTGTTGAGGAGCTTCCAGCTGTTCCACTTTTAAAAGAGTTGAAAAATATTGAAAAAAAATATACTGATATTTTAGAAAAAAATTCACTTCTTTGTGAGTTTGAATTTTACTACACACCTCGCCGTTTAGTTTTATGGCATAGAGAGTTTCAAACATCACAACCTGATAGTGTAGAGGAGTTTTTTGGAGCACCTTTAGCTGTTGCTTATAAAGATGGTGAACCTACACCTGCTGCTAACGGTTTTGCTAAAAAATGTGGTGTTTCTTTAGATGAGCTTTCAACTGCCACTAAAGGTGGTAAAGAGGTACTTTACTATAAAAAAGATATTAAAGGTCAAGATTCTAAACTTTTACTATCTGAAATTATCAACGAATGGATAAAATCTTTAGAGTTTGGTAAATCTATGAGATGGGGAAGTTCTAGTGAAAAATTTATCCGTCCTATTAGATGGGTAAATGTTATGCTAGGTGATGAGTTAGTAGATGTTGAACTTTATGGAGTTAAATCTACAAAATCAACTTTTGTTCATAGAATCTCTAACTTTAACTCTATCTCAGTTGATGGTGCTAAAGATTATTTTGATACTCTAAAAGATGGTGGTGTTACACTTTATCAGGAACAAAGAAGAGAGAACATACTAAATAATTTCTCATCTTTAGAGAAAGATAATGGTGTAAAAATTGAGGTAGATAGTGAGCTTCTTGATGAGGTTGTAGCTATCACTGAAAATCCAACTGCCCTTTTAGGCTCATTTGATGAGGAGTTTTTAACACTTCCACCTGAAGTTATCATCACATCGATGAAAGAGCATCAAAGATATTTCCCAGTTTTTAAAGATGGTAAACTTATAAATAAATTTTGTGTAGTATCAAATGCTTTAACTGATGATTTTAGTTATGTTATAGAGGGTAATGAAACTGTTTTAAGACCTCGTCTTGCTGATGGACTATTTTTCTATAACAACGACCTTAAAAATGGTTTAAGCACTAAAGGGCTTGAGAAAGTAGCATTTTTTAAAGGTTTAGGAACTGTTGCTGATAAGATAGAGAGAGAAGTAAAAATAGCAAATAAACTGTTTGACACTTATAATATAGATGCCTCAAAAGATGATCTAAACAAAGCTGTAAAACTTGCTAAAGCTGACTTAATGAGTGAGATGGTTTATGAGTTTACTGAACTTCAAGGTCTTATGGGTGGTTACTATGCTGAAGCTGCTGGGGAAAATGAAACTGTTGTAACTGCGATAAAAGAGCAATATCTACCAGATGGTGAAGATAGTGAACTACCATCAACTCCACTAAGTGCCATAGTAGCTATGAGTTTAAAACTAGATACACTTTTAGCACTATTTAGCATCAACCAGATCCCTACTGGTTCTCGTGATCCATTTGCTCTTCGCCGTGCTGTAAATGGACTTATTAGAATCACTAAAGAGCATAATTTAGAGTTTGATATAGTAAAAACTTTAAACGATTTAGCTTCAGAATATGAAAATATAGATATGAAAAAACTAGAAAACTTCTTTTTAGAGAGAGTTAGACAATACTTTAAAGTAAACCCATCTATCATAGAAGCTGTTTTATCAACTGGTGAGAGAGAACTTTTAAATATTGCTAAAAAGATAGAAGCACTAAACAACATAGCAAACAGTGAAAGTTTTAGTGAATCATTTTCAACATTTAAAAGAGTAGCAAACATCACAAAAGATATAGATCTATCTGCTGATTTAAGTGTAGATTCTAAACTATTTGAAGAGGTAGCTGAGACTAACCTATATGATGCTTACTCAAAAGTTATCTCATCAAACTATGAATCTTATGAAGAGGAGTTAGATGCTCTTTTAGGTTTAAAACCTTATCTTGATAAATTCTTTGAAGATGTTATGGTAAATGCTGAGGATGAAGCTGTTAAAAACAACAGAAAATCTTTAGTAACTAGTATCTATAAAAGTATCTTAAATATCGCAGATATTAAAGAGGTTAGTGTTTA
>CAYLNF010000070.1:0-4464 GCA_964385165.1 uncultured Sulfurimonas sp. | reverse complement strand
GCTATAATAAAATTATGAAAATAAAATCACTATATATATCGGCTCAGGAAAAAAATGCTGGAACTCTATTTGTATCTATGGGTATGATGGAGATTCTTAAAAGAAATCTACACCGTGTAGCTTTTTTTAGACCTATAATCTTCTCAAAAGATGTTAGAGATGGAGATATAGACTTCATTTTACAAAAGTATGATCTTGATATGGAGTATGAGGATTGTTACGGTTTTGATATTGAGTATGTTGAGGGGATGATAGCATCAAACCAAACAAACACACTTATAAATCAGCTAATCACTAAATTTAAAAAACTTGAAGCAAAGTATGATTTTGTATTATGTGAGGGGATTAGAAGATCTTTTTTAACATCAACAATCAGTTACGACTTAAATGTAAAAATAGCTCAAAATTTTTCATCTCCATATATAAATATAATAAATGCTCAAGAGATAACAGCACAAGAGGTTTATGAGAGGATTAAAATTGAAAACGATAGTTTAAGTTGTGATGGATGTACCCACTTTAGTACATTTGTAAATAGATTAAATGAAAAAAAATATGAAGAATTAAAGAAGAAATTAGAAAATTATGAGTTAACAACATATCTTTTTAGAGAGATAGAGGAGCTAAATCTATTAACAATAGAGGATATTATAGATAGTTTAGATACCAAATCTTTGATAATGGGGGAGATGGATCATACTAGGGTTATAAAAGATGTAAAAGTAGCAGCATTAACTTTAGATAATTTTTTAGAGCATATAGAGGAGGAGGATCTTATCATCGTTCCAGCTGATAGATCAGATATAATCTTAGGTCTTTTAGGTGCTTTATACTCAAATACTTATCCACATATAAGTGGAATCATCTTCCCTTTTGGTATGGAAGCACACCCAAATATACAAAAACTTATAGCTGGTCTTGATGGTTTTAGCATACCTATCTTATCGGTAGAGACAGATACTTACAATACTGCTCGTGCTATCTCTAAACTTCATGCTAGAATCAGAGTAAAAAGTGAAAGGAAGATAGCTTTAGCACATGGTTTATTTAACTCAAGTGTAGATATAGAAGCGATAGAGAAAAAAATTGCAAATACTCAAAACGATATTATGACCCCTATGATGTTTGAGTATAAACTATTTGATTTAGCATCTTCAAATAAAAAAAAGATAGTATTACCAGAGTCTGATGATGAGAGGATACTTCGAGCAGCAGAGATAATCCTTCGCCGTGATGTAGCAGAGATTATCTTAATCGGTGATGATGATAAGGTAAAGGCAAACTACTTAAGATTAGGGCTTGATTTGAGTAAAGCAACTATCATAAACCCTATAAATTCAGAGTTAATGGTAGAGTTTGTTGAGTATTTTTATCAGCTTAGAAAAGCTAAAGGTTTAACGATAGAGGCAGCTAGAGATGCTATGCTTCATGTAAACTACTTTGGAACTATGATGGTTCAGCTAGGTTATGCTGATGGTATGGTTAGTGGTGCTATACACTCAACAGGTGATACTATCCGTCCAGCATTACAGATCATAAAAACCACTCCACAAACCTCAATCGTATCTAGTGTTTTCTTTATGTGTTTAAAAACAAAAGTTTTAGTTTATGGTGATTGTGCTGTGAACAAAGACCCAAATGCTAAAGAGTTAGCCGAGATAGCTTTATCATCTGCTAAGACTGCTAAATCTTTTGCTATAGAGCCAAAGGTTGCTATGCTTTCATACTCAACAGGGGAGAGTGGAACAGGGGCAGAGGTAGATAAAGTGAGAGAAGCTACCAAACTTGTAAAAGAGATGGACCCAGAACTTTTAGTTGAAGGACCTATTCAGTATGATGCTGCGATAAACAAAGCAGTAGCAGCAAAAAAACTTCCAGATTCAAAAGTAGCTGGTAGAGCAAATGTATTTATATTTCCAGATCTAAATACTGGTAACAACACATATAAAGCTGTTCAGCGTTCAAGTGATGCTGTTGCTATTGGTCCAGTTTTACAAGGTTTAAATAAACCTATAAATGATTTAAGTCGTGGTTGTTTAGTATCAGATATAGTAAATACGATAGCAATTACAGCTATACAAGCAGGACAAAATAATGGAATCTAAAATAGCAGTTATAAACTCAGGAAGTTCATCTATAAAATTTAAACTTTTTAATGTTGAGAGTAAAGAGGTGATTGTTGATATCTTGATAGAGGATATTGGTAACACTATAAAAAATCATCATGAGGGTTTAGAAAATATAGCCTTAGAGTTAAAAAAGGTAGGTATTGAGTTTTCATCATTAGATGCGATAGGGCATAGAGTGGTTCATGGTGGTGAGTTTTTCTCAAAATCTACACTGATAGATGATGAGGTTATAGCTAAAATTAAAGGTTTAATCTCATTAGCTCCACTTCATAATCCAGCAAATTTAGATGGAATCTTAGTCTCAAAACACTTAGCACCAAATGTTAAACAAGTTGCTGTTTTTGATACCTCTTTTCATTCTACTCTAAATAAGGAGGCTTTTTTATATGCTTTACCTTATGAGATGTATGAAAAACACAAAGTAAGAAGATATGGTTTTCATGGAACATCACACTCTTATGTAGCTAAACAAACAGCAAAAGAGTTAAATAAAGATATCTCTGAACTAAATATCATCACTCTACATCTTGGAAATGGTGCTAGTGCTTGTGCTATAAAAAATGGAAAAAGTATAGATACTTCGATGGGTTTTACACCATTAGAAGGTTTAGTGATGGGAACAAGAAGTGGAGATATAGATTCAGCTATCTTACTTCATCTTCAAAGAGAGTTAGGTTTTAGTGTTGATGAGGTAGATAAACTTTTAAACAAAGAATCTGGTTTAAAAGGGATTTGTGGTGAAAATGATTTAAGAAGAATCATAGAAAGTGATGATGAACTATCAAAACTTGCTATATCTATGATGGTTAGAAGAATCCAAAAATATATAGGTTCATATATGGTTCTATTGGAGAGAGTTGATGCTATCGTATTTACTGGTGGTATTGGTGAAAATTCAAAATATATAAGAGATATGGTTTTAGATAATCAGATAATAAAAAATATAAAAAGTTTAGTTATAAAAACTAATGAAGAGTTAGAAATAGTAAATGAAAGTTTGAAAGTTTTGGGAAGATAGAGTAGATATATAAAGTATAGGTAAAACCTATACTTTAAAAGTAAAACCTAAAGTGGAGTTACATTCTCAGCTTGAGGACCTTTTTGACCTTCACCGATTTCGAAAGTAACTTTTTGACCTTCAGCTAAAGAAACACGACCTGGTCCTGTTCTGTTTACTTGACGAAAGTGTACAAAAATGTCACTTTGTCCGTTGTCTTGTTGAATAAATCCATAACCTTTTTCTTCGTTGAACCATTTAACTGATCCGTCTTGTAATTCTGCCATTGCAATACCTTTAGTATAAAATTTACTTCATAATAATTATGAAGTGTAGTCAAAAATTTGTGGAGAGTCTTTAGGTAACAATTGAGCAAAAACACAAAATAACACTAAAGATGAACTCGAGCCTCATCTTTTATCAGCAGAAGTATATCATAATAATTACGAAAATGGTTAGTAAATTTATAAAAAGAAATAAAATATGGTCGATTTAGTTACAATGATACAAAAATAAAAGGATTTATTATGGAAATTTCATCAAATATGACAAGTTTAAATATGACACAAAGTAGTTCAACTATTAGAACTAATTTTACTGAGAAAATATCACAAGATGATGTTGAGGAGATAAAAGCTCAAATTTCTGAAAATGCTAAATCGATAATGTTTAATTCGACATCTATTCAAGCAAATATCAATGATGGTTTGAGTGATTTTGAGGCAAATTACCAAGAATTTCAAAGCTTTTTAGAGGATATAGGTTATGATGGTAAACCGATAGCTGAACTATCTAAAGAGGAAGCAACTGATCTAGTTAGTGAAGATGGTTTTTTTGGAATCACTCAAACATCAGATAGAATAGCAAACTTTGTTATCAATGGCTCAAATGGTGATGAAGATATGATGAGAGCAGGTAGAGAGGGGATGATTCAAGGTTTTAAAGAAGCAGAGAAGATGTGGGGTGGAGAACTTCCAGAGATCTCTCAAAAAACAATGGACGCAGCACTAGAGAAAGTTGATAAAGCAATGGCTGAATTAGGTTACTCTATAATAAATGAAGAGGCATAAAGATAAATGATGAGATTTGAATTAAAAGAGGAATATATAGAACTTTTTAAATTACTGAAAGTTTTAGATTTGGTAGATAGTGGAGCTCAAGCAAAAATGTTGATAGCAGATGGTTATCTAAAAAGAAATGGTGAAGTAGAAACCAGAAAACGAGCTAAAATTATCTCAGGAGATATTATTGAAATAGCAGAAGTAACAATAGAGGTGGTTTAAACCAACCTCTATATGATAAGCGAACTAACTAATCCAATAAGTCCACCAAAGACAA
>CAYLNF010000069.1:0-4483 GCA_964385165.1 uncultured Sulfurimonas sp. | reverse complement strand
TAAAGCATTTTTAGAAAATCTTACAGGGGATCAAAAAGAGGATTCTAACCTTATTGGACAATTTGGTGTTGGTTTTTATGCTTGTTTTATGGTTGCTGATAAAGTGGAAGTTACAACTAAAAAAGCTGGTGAAGATCAAGCATATTTATGGACAAGTTCAGGTGATGGTTCTTTTGAAATAGAAAATACTACTCAAGATGGTCACGGTACTACAATCGTTATGCACCTTAAAGATGAAGAGAGTGAATTTTTAGAGACACATAGAATCGAAACAATTATCAAAAAATACTCTAACCATATCCCTTTCCCAATCTTTATGGATAAAGAGAAACATATCCCAGCTGTTACAGATGATGATGGAAAAGAGACAGAACCATCAAGAACTGAGATAGTAAATGAGCAAATCAACCGTGCTAATGCTCTTTGGACTTTATCTAAAAAAGATATTAGTGATGAGGAATATAAAGATTTTTATAGCTCTATCGCACACTCAAGTGAGGAACCATTAGCATGGATGCACAACAAAGCTGAGGGTGCTGTTGAATACACTACACTTTTTTATATCCCATCTAAAGCACCTATGGATCTATACAGAGTTGATTACCAAACAGGAATCAAGCTTTATATCAACCGTGTGTTTATTACAGATGATGAAAAAGAGCTTATGCCAACATACCTAAGATTCTTAAGAGGTGTAATCGATTCTAAAGATTTACCACTAAATGTATCTCGTGAGATTTTACAATCAAACGCAGTTATGAACAAAATCAAAAACGCTTCAGTTAAAAAAGTGCTTTCTGAGTTAGCAAAAATGGCTAAAAAAGATAAAGAGAAGTACAACACTTTCTATACTGAGTTTGGTAATGTTTTAAAAGAGGGTCTTTACAATGACTTCGCAAATCGTGAAAAAATCTTAGAGCTTTTACAGTTTAACACTCTAAACTCTGATGAAAAAGTTATGATAGAAGATTTTGTTAAAAATGTAGATGAAGAGAAAAAAGAGATTTACTACATAACTGGTAAAACTTCATTAGAGCTTCTTAAAAACTCACCATCATTAGAGAGATTTAAGGCTAAAGGTATAGATGTTTTAGTTTTAAATGAAGAGGTAGATACTATTATCTTCCCAATGGTAACTGAATATAAAGATTTTAAACTTGTACCAGTAGCTGATGCTAAGTTTGAAGAGAGTGAAGAGGAGAAAAAAGTTGAAGAGGAGACTGCTAAAACTTATGAGGGTCTTTTAAAACAGTTTAAAGATGCTTTAGGTGATAACATAAAAGATGTTGAAACTACAACTGAGCTTGTTGATTCTCCTGTAAAACTAAAAGAGGATAAAGAGGATCCAGCTTATATGATGTACCAAATGATGAAGCAAATGGGTCAAGATAGTGAAGCTCCAGCTCCTAAACCTATTTTACAAATCAATCCAAACCACGAACTACTTAAAAAACTAAAAGATAGTTCAGATGTTAACCTTATAAATGATGCTGCTGGTGTGTTACTAGACCAAGCAAAACTGTTTGAGGGTATGGAGCTTGATGATACTGTTGATTTTATCTCAAGATTAAACAGAATTATGGCTAAAGCTTTATAATTAAAACTGTGATGGGTGCTAAAAAGCACTCATCAATCATCTAACCTTTTTTTCGCAGATATAGAAACTTTCTCTAAAGTACCTTTTGGTTTTATAATAAGTTTGCTTTGTTTCTCTTTTACAGGTAATATAAAAGCCAATAAAATAAAAATAAATGAAAAAACAACCCCACTAAGTAGGCTGAGGATAAGTTTTAGTCTAAAGTCATTCATAAGTACCCTTACTATTATATAATCAAGGAACAATTATACCATGTTAAAACTATATATAAATAAGATTATACTTTTTAGTTTTATGGAGATTCTAATGGTTGGTTTCTTAGATGCTAAAGAGCCAACACTAGCCATTTTAAGAACAGTTATATCAAACAATAACCAAATTTTTAACATAGGTAATTATAATTTTAATTGTAAAACTTATGGTGTTATCTCGATAGAGGAGCTTAAATTTGCCAATGAAGATAATGAGATTTGTCAAGATAGTATCAAAAGACTATATAGAAAAAATATATCTTTAAAATATATATCTCTAAGATTGTTAGATTTAAGACAAATGTATCATATAGAGTTTAAAAATGATGAGTGTTTACTATATTCAAATGGTCAAAAGACACTATCTGAGATTCTTTTAGAGGAGGGTGTTGCTGTTTTGAAACCAAGATTTAAAGATAGAGAGTTTAGATACTCTTTTCATAAAGCCCAAAATAGAGCTAAATATGAAAAGAAAGGTATGTGGAGTGAAAATATACCAGGTAGATGCTTGAGTGAGTTAGTGGCACAACAAAAAAATTAGTTTTGGTTATGTGTCATATATATCCAAAACTCTTTATGTGTAAAACCTTTATTTAAAAAATATATTTGGAGTATAGCAACTCTATACATAGTTACCATCATTTTAGCAAAAGGTATTAAAAGGCTTATACTAACTAAAAATGATTGTTGTTTATCACCTTTAGTTTTCATCATCTCATGTATGCCAATATTTTTACTTAGGTAAAGACCAAACATTATAGAGAAAGTAAAATTAAGCACTAGCCCAAAAATTATATATGCTACAAAATCTTGTTCGTTCATCCCAGCTATCATATTTAGAATCCTTTTTTATCTAATTTTATCAAAAAATTACTTTAAGTTTTACTTATTCGTAAGATTTTATTTTTTTCTTTGTAAAAAAAGTTCCAAATGGTATAAGTGATGCTATAAAAAAAGTTACACTCTCTTTCATTGACCATTTAGCCTCTTTAGCTGCTTGAGCTAAAAGTAAACAAAAAGCTATAAAAAGTATGCCGTGAATCATACCAACAATTTTTGTTGCTATCGCTATACCACCTATATATTTAAGAGGCATCGCTATAAACAAAAGAATCAGGTACGAATACCCCTCTGTTGAGTTGATAATTCCAAAATTTTTAACACTTTTTTTAATATTTTTTTCTTCCATTTATAGATCCTTGTTTTGATAAGTAGAAGTATATAACCAAAAAGTAACAAAATAGCTAATTTAGAAAAATTAAGAAATAGCATACAACTTTATTTAAACATCTTTATACTATACTAGCCCTACAAATTCTGATATAAAGGTGATTTATGGAAACTAACCTCGTAATGGAGGGCTTTAAATTTATGGCTCTAGGGATGGGAACTGTTTTTATGTTTCTCGTTGTATTGATATTAATGATGAATTTAATGTCATATGTTATACATAAATTTTTCCCTGAACCGCAAGCAAATTTAGACGCACCAGTGGAAAATCAAAAAGATAATAAAAAAATCATTGCGGCTATTACAGCAGCAATAGCTCATCATAGACAAAGTTAAGGATAATTATGGCTAAAAAATTTATAGATATAATGGACACAACTTTTAGAGATGGCTTCCAATCAGTATTTGGTGGTCGTGTTCTAATGGACGACTTTTTCCCAGCTGTTGAAGCTGCGAAAACAGCAGGTATAACTCACTACGAATTTGGTGGTGGGGCAAGATTTCAATCGTTATACTTCTACTTAAGAGAAGATGCTTTTGAGATGATGGATAAATTCCGTGAGATAGTTGGACCAGATGCGAATCTTCAAACACTAGCTCGTGGTGTAAATACAGTTATGTTAGATACGGGTTCAACTGAACTTATCGATCTTCATGCTAAACTATTTAAAAAGCACGGTACTACAACTATCAGAAACTTTGATGCTCTTAATGATATTGAGAATCTTAAATATTCAGGTGAAAGAATCTCTCATCATGGATTAAAACATGAAGTTGTTGTAACTATGATGGATCTACCACCAGGATGTCAAGGTGCTCACGGTGTTGATTTCTACAAAAAAACACTTAAAGATATTTTAGATTCTGGTATCCCTTATGATTCTATCTGTTTTAAAGATGCTAGTGGTACTTCTAACCCTCATAAAGTTTATGAAACTATCAAGATGGCTAGAAAACTTGTTCCAAAAGGTACACATCTTCGTCTTCATACTCATGAAACTGCTGGTGTTTCTGTTGCTGCTTATATGGCTGCTTTAGAAGCTGGAATCGATGGTATTGATATGGCTGCTTCTCCAGTTAGTGGTGGAACAAGTCAACCAGATATGTTAACTATGCTTCATGCTACTAAAGGTATGAACTTTGATTTAGGTGGTTTAGAGATTGGTAAGATTCTTACTTATGAAAAAGAGTTACAAGCTTGTCTTTCAGACTATTTTGTTCCACCTGAAGCTACTATGGTTTCACCAATTATCCCATTCTCACCAATGCCAGGTGGTGCTTTAACAGCAAACACTCAAATGATGAGAGATAATGACATTTTAGATAAGTTCCCTGAAGTTATCGCTGCTATGCAAGAGGTAGTTGAAAAAGGTGGTTATGGTACTTCTGTAACTCCAGTTTCTCA
>CAYLNF010000068.1:0-4549 GCA_964385165.1 uncultured Sulfurimonas sp. | reverse complement strand
ATGAGATGTGGGCAGAGGTAGATGTTCTTTTAGGTGGTAGAGCTGCTGAAGAGGTTTTTATAGGTGAGATCTCTACTGGTGCTGGAAATGACCTTGAAAGAGCAACTGACATCATTAAATCTATGGTTCAAACTTATGGTATGAGTGATGTTGCTGGTCTTATGGTACTAGAGAAAAGTCGTCAATCATTCTTAGGTGGTGGACAACAAACTAGCCGTGAGTATAGTGATAAGATGGCTGAGAATATGGATGAATTTATAAAATCATCTTTAGCTGAGCATTATGAAGGTGTACTTAGCTCTTTAGAAGATTATCGTGGTGCTATTGAAGATATGGTAAAACTTCTTTATAAAAAAGAGAATATCACTGGTGATGAAGTAAGAGAGATTATCATTAACTTTGAAAAAGAGAATGGTATCGAATCTAAGGTATCAGAACCACATGATGAGATTGAAGAGGAGTTAAAACAAGATGCTAAAATGGCAGATGAAACTTTAGGTACTAAAGGCGATAACGCTTAGTATTTTCACTTTTATTTAACTTCTATTAGAGAGGATTTAGATCCTCTCTATAAAAACTACTTTATAAATTATCTTTCCCTTTTAATCTATTATCTTATTCATATTTATAACTATTTTGTTTCTCAAATAGTAACTTATCTAAATCTATTTTAAAGTTAAAATACTCAGATATAAAACCGTTATCACCAACTAATCCTAGTTGTATCGAAGCACCTTCATTGTTTTGTACTTGTAGATATAGTAACCCTAGAGCATATCTACTCTCTAAAAAGTTTGGATCTTTCATTTTAGATAACTCTAGTAGAACTATGGCATTTTCATGGTGCTCTGCTGCTGTTGAAGCTACCGCTCCTAAAAATAGGGTATTGGCATCTCTAACTCTTAAATTATCTATCAGATGGTTATATAGTGTATAAGATTCCTCAAATGCTTTATCATATAAGGAAGCTAAAGCTAAAGAGCTTGTTAACTCCCTTTTATCTTCTGTTGTGGTCTCTAATACATCTTTAATTTGCTCCCTTAAGAAAAATAATCTACCAGTGATAAGAGTTTGTTGTATATATAGATATCTTGTTATATATGGTCCAAAATATAGATCATTAAAATGGAATTTTTGTACTTTTAAATATTTCGCAACCTCTTTAGCATACTCTTTTGTTGGTAGATCATCATACGCCATATCTATATACATCATATGTGGTAAAATATCGTTAGGTAACATTTTGGTTAATCTTTGAGCTGGTTTTTTAGCTAAATCATATCTGTTTATATTTAAGGCTATAATAACCTCTAGTGCTAAGTAGAGTGGTCTCTCTTTGTAGTTGTTATCTAACCAGTTAACTGCTCCTAGGTAGTTCTTTTTAGTAATAAATAGAAGTGTATTTAATAACTCTATCCTTTCACTATCATCTTCATCAGATAGAGCATTTGAGATGATTGATGTTAATTTATCACTATTTTTATGTATAAGCTGAGATGTCATAATAGCATAGATACCAGATAGATAGTTTTTAGCATCAAGGTGGTATGAACGTAAGAAATGTTTATTTGCTTTTGGCATATCTCCCATTTGTGCATAAGTTAAAGCTATGTTATAGTGTAAAATAGAGTGTTTGGGTTGAATTTTTAGTAGTTTTATTAACTCTTCATTTGCTTCTCTTATTTTGAACTTTAGAGCTTTTTTTATCGCTTTGGCTATACCAATATTTACATTTGATGATGATATACCTTTTCTAAGATAATCTTTTGCTCCATCTATCTCATCTATAAAAATATTAGCATTACCTTTTCTAATGTAGCTGATGGTGTTATTAGCATTAAAAATCTTATATGGTGAAAAGTAAAATATCTTTTGGTAGTTAAAAGATCTACTCGTTATAACATTGTTACGATAGTTTTTTTGTGCTAAATCTGAAACAAAAATAGAATCTTTTAGTGTTACTAAAATAGGGTATGGTTCATACACTTTCTCAGGAAACATATCTGTTATATTTTTTATAAGTTTAGCACCTGTTGATACTTGACCAGCCTTAAGATTGATTAGACCTAATGCTAGTTGTGATTTTACAGGTTCTATGTTGTATAAAATGGCATCTTGAAAATATTTTTGAGCAAGTGTTATATCACCAACTCTAGCATAAAGTAGAGCGATGTTAAAAGCATCATCTTTTGTGTAGTTTTTTTCCATAGCTTCAAGAGCATCATAGTTGTTCTCAAATAGGGTGTCAACTCTAGTAGTTAGATATTTTTGTGATAGAGGATACTCTTTTGTTGTTGGATTTTTTAAAGCACTTAATGCTTCTAAATAGTTGTCATGGTAGTAGTTTACTAAAGCATAATAGTATGAATAAAGTGGTGAGTTTACCTCATTCGGTAGATAAGCATAGGCTAAATCTATGTAATAATTAAAGCTATCTTTTTCATTTAGATGTAAACAACATACGGCAGCATTTATAGCACTTACACATCTTTTTTCATCATTTAGTATAGCTTTTTGGAAAGTTTTAAGAGCTAGTTTGTATTGTTGATTCTTAATTTGTGCTACACCTAGATTGTAAACAGATATAGCTTCACTATAAACAGCTATCTGTTCATATAAAAATAATGCTTTATCTTTTGAGCCACTTGTATATAAGTAGTTCGCTTTAGCTATCATATTTTCGAGTTTACTAGGTTCAATATGTGCTTTTTTATTCTCTTTTAGTTTTTTTTCTATTTTACCTAAGGGTATCTCTTTCTCTTTCTCTTTTTTCGAAAATTTTATGTAAGCTAATACAGCGATAAGTATGATTAAAACTAAAGCGATAGCTATACCGCCAAAGATGATAATCTTTTTCTTTTTAGCATCCTCTTCATCTTCATTTACATAACTATTTGTATTATTCTCATCACCCTCAAATTCAGCTACATCATCTTCAGCAATAATTACTATATCTTCTTCATTCTCAGCCATTGGACTCCCTAGGATATAAAACTATTTTAGATTTTATCTAAATATAGATTAAGCTTTTGTTTGTTTTATACCTATAACTAGTAGTAATAATATTAAAAAGATATATGCTTTTTGAGAGATTGGGACACTTATGGTAGGGGTTGGTGTAGTAGTTGGTGGATTAAATAGCTCATACACTTCAGTAGCATTTAGTTCATTATTATATATGCGAAGGTCATCCATAACTCCATCATATTGTGTACCACTGCTTCCACCGTAACCATAGTAACCCGAAGAACCACTCTCTCCACCAATATAAAGTTCACTACCTAAACCAAATTTATTACTCTCATCGGTATCTAATGATACTAACAAACCATCTATATACATCTTTTCACTACCATCGGTAGCATTAAAAGTTTCAGTGACCATATGCCAATTATTGTCATATATATTTGGATTATCTTTTTCATCTTTTGTGCTACCAAGGAAAGTTCCACTATCATAAAAAGCTGTTAAAGAATCGCTCTCAGATAGTAACTCTATATTTTCTGTATTATCCATTCTAAAAAATGATGTATCACTATTTGATGATGTTTTAATCCAAAAGGAGATAGTTCCTGAATCGCTATTTGTAAATGAGCCTTGATTTGCTAATTCTAAGTAGTTGTCATTACCATTAAAACTATAACTACTTGAACCTCTTATAGCTGTTGAACTATATGCTTCACTACCACCACCTGAAACATCCAAATCATAACTATTTACTGAATCATCAATATTATTTTCAAAATCGTAATAAGCAACTAGAGTAGCATTTAGTGTACTACTAAAAAACAGTAGTATAAAAAATAGAGTATATTTTTTCATAATTAACTCTTTATACTCTCAAGAGCGAAACTCTTTTTTTTAGGTTCTATACTTTTAATCTTAAAACTATGAGATTCTATTTCCCACAAACCATAAGCTACTATCAACGGTACAAATGTTGGTATATATGCTTTAAATAGTAGTGTTATAAAAGATATAGAATCTACAATAGTTTGAGATATAGCAAACATCTGAAAGTAGTTTATCAGTTTTAAACTTGTAAGTGATGTGAAAAACATAATGTCACTCATCAGTAGCATCGTAGTTATAGTGTGGATAAAAACCATAAAAAAAGATGCTATGAGAGCAGTTTTTAAACTTCGTGAGAAAAGTATGATAAAAGTTAGTATGATAGGTGTTTTAGTAAAGATAGTAAAAATTTTATCTATATCTAGTTGAGTAAATTCTATACTAACTCTACTTATCTCTTGTGTAGATATATTTTGTAATGTTGAGATAGATATAAGTTTAATACTCTCAAGATAGTTGTTACCACTTAATACCCTCATATCAAATATATCACCAACTAAAAATGATGATACAAAAAGTATAAATTCATAATAGTAAGATATGAAAAAGTTATATGCTAAATATGTAAAAAATAGTATAAATATAAAAGATATAGTAAGTTCGATAGGTGTTTTAGATTTAGTAGTAAAAAAGTTCATCCTATCCCCTCGTATAATTTCTTTTATGAGTAAGTATCTCTTTTTTAAAGTTTTTTTGA
>CAYLNF010000067.1:0-4813 GCA_964385165.1 uncultured Sulfurimonas sp. | reverse complement strand
GCTAAAACTGTTGTTGCTGTAAAATCTGGAGCTTGTTTTGTTACTAACATATAAAAATCCTTAATTAGTTTGAATAGTGAAATATTAACTAAAAATTATTAACAATATTTAGAAATTAAAAAAGTAATAATATTCTTTAAGGATAATTTTTATCTTTTATGTATTTTTTTAAAAAATATCATTAAACTTTTTTTGAACTTCTATAAATTTATCTATATTTTCAATAAATATATCTACAAGTTTTGGATCAAAATGTTTACCTTTCTCATCTATAAAATAATCAAGTATCTTCCCGTTTTCCCAAGCTTTTTTGTAAACTCTATCACTTCCTAACGCATCAAATACATCAGCGATAGCTATAATTCTTCCATATATATGTATATCTTCACCTGATATACCTCTAGGGTAACCACTACCATCATATTTTTCATGATGCTCATAAGCTACTATCGAAGCTGCCTTTAGAATCGATCTTGTTGAATCTTTAAACATCTCATAACCTAGTATGGTATGTTCTCTCATCTTATCGATCTCATCTTCATCTAGTTTAGATGGTTTGTTTAAAATGGAATCAGCAATAGCAACCTTACCAATATCGTGCATAGGGGAGGCTAACTCTAAATTGTTACACATCTCATCATCAAGACCATAAAGTTTAGCTAAGATAGCACAATAACTAGCTACCCTTTTTACATGGTTACCAGTCTCTTTTGAGCGAAGCTCTGCTATCTCACCCATCTTAAAGATAACTTCACTTTGAGTTTTCTCTATCTCTTTATTTTTTAAGTGAACTAACTCTAGTTGTGTTTGAACTCTAGCTATAAGTTCAGCTCTGTTAAATGGTTTAGAAACATAATCAACACCACCAACCTCAAAACCGTGTAAAATATCTTCCTGTTTTGATTTTGATGTTAGAAAGATAACACTAAGCTCTTTAGTTTTAGGGTCTGATTTGATAGATTTACAAACATCATAACCATCAAGCCCCTCCATAATAACATCTAAAAGAACTAGATCAACTTCTATCTCTTTAAGTTTATCTAACGCTTCTTGACCACTTTCACATAAGATAACCTCTGAAACTAAAGGGATACTCTCAAATAATGTTTTGTTTAATATCAGTCTAATTGTTTTAGAATCATCTACAACCATAATTTTCATATTTTGTATTCCTTTAGTTTGAATCTCAAAGTATATCCCTATTAACCATATATTCAAATAAAATAAGAAATACTTGTTATACTTCCACCGATTTATAGAACTAGATTCTATATCTCAATAAGGAAAATCGATGACGAAAGAGTATATATTTACTTCAGAGTCTGTAACAGAAGGGCATCCTGATAAGATGGCTGATCAGATTAGTGATGCGATTCTGGATTATATTATTGAACGAGATACTGATTCACGAGTAGCGTGTGAAACTTTAGTATCTAATGGTTTTTGTGTAATTGCAGGCGAATTGAAGACAACGGCTTATGCCCCGATGCAAGAGATTGCTAGAAAAGTTATTCAAGAGATAGGATACACAGACGCAACTTACGGTTTTGATTATCGAGCCGCAGCAGTATTAAATGGGATTGGTGAGCAATCTCCAGATATAAATCAAGGTGTTGATAAAGAGTGTGGTGAGATAGGGGCAGGGGATCAAGGTTTGATGTTTGGTTATGCTTGTCGTGAAACTGATGTTTTGATGCCACTACCTATCTATTTAGCACACCGTTTAACACAAAGATTGGCTTATGTGAGAAAAGAGGGAATCGTTCCATATCTTCGCCCAGATGGAAAAGCACAGATAAGTGTTAAGTATGTAGATGATAAACCAGTCTCTATACAAACAGTTGTTATCTCAACTCAACACTCTCCAGATGTTTCTCAAGAGCAGATTTATAAAGATATGATTGCTGAGGTTATAAAAGAGGTAATTCCAGCTGATATGATTACTGATGAGACTATTTATCATATCAACCCAACAGGAAAATTTGTGATAGGTGGACCTCAAGGTGATGCCGGTTTAACAGGTAGAAAAATTATAGTAGATACTTATGGTGGAAGTTGTCCACATGGTGGTGGAGCTTTTTCAGGTAAAGATCCAACTAAAGTAGATAGAAGTGCTGCTTATGCTGCTAGATGGGTAGCTAAAAATCTTGTAGCTAGTGGTGCTTGTGATAGGGTTACGATTCAGATAGCTTATGCGATAGGTGTTGCTCAACCAGTTTCAGTTATGGTTGATACCCATACAACAGGTAAAGTTGATGAGGATAAAATAGAAGCTTGTGTAAAAGAGCTTTTTGATCTATCACCAAAAGGGATAATAGATTCATTAGATCTTTTAAAACCGATTTATAGAAAAACAGCATCTTATGGACATTTCGGTAGAGAAGATGTTGGGTTTAGTTGGGAAAAAATAGATAGAGTTGATGAGATAAAGAGTTATCTAGGTTTATAGTTTTATCTATTTTATTTTATTAAAATATTCCAAAGTGTAACTTTTAGAGATATTTTAGTTTAATCAACTCTCTTTTAGCTACATTTAAAATTCTAAACTGTATAGTGTTCTCTATAAAATATTTAAGGAGAAATAATGGCAGTAGTTATTAATGATACTTGTATCAACTGTGGTGCATGTATAGATGAGTGTCCTGTAGAAGCGATCGTAGATGAGGATGATAATCCAACGGGTGAGGAGATCTATTTCGTTCACGCTGAAAAATGTGTAGAGTGTGTTGATCACCATGATGAACCAGCTTGTGCTACTGCTTGTCCTACTGAGGGATGTATCACTTGGGATGCTATCGGTGAAAGCCCAGCACACCGTGATGATATCACTGATGAGCAAAGAGCAAATAAAGAATCAGTTTTAGACTAATTTTTATTTACTTTTATGGGGTACATATTTGTACCCTATTTTAACTACACTAACCCCTATACATTTTAGATATTATAATCCACCTTTTTTCATTTAAGTTTTTTTAGGTATAATTTCGCACTAATTTTATATTTTACAGGAGATTTGATGGAAAGAACACTATCAATAATCAAACCAGACGCAGTTGCTAAAGGTGTTATCGGAAAAATTTTAGATAGATTTGAAAGCAATGGTCTTAAAATTGCTGCTACAAGAAAAATTCAGCTTTCTCGTGCTGATGCTGAAGCATTTTATGCTGTTCACGCTGAGAGACCTTTTTTCAACGACTTAGTTGACTTCATGATTAGTGGTCCAGTTGTTGTTACTGTATTAGAGGGTGAAAATGCTATGCAAGTTAACCGTGATCTAATGGGTGCTACAAATCCTAAAGAAGCTGAAGCTGGTACTATCCGTGCTGATTTCGCTGAAAATATCGATGCTAATGCTGTTCACGGAAGTGATTCAGTTGAAAATGCTGCTATCGAAATCGCATTCTTTTTCTCAGAAAGAGAAATTTCTTAAGTATCATTTATGAAAATAACACTTAGAAAAGTAGGCAAAACACCGTTAGATTTTGATGTTAAATCTGATGAAATAACTTTTAAAGGTTATTTACAGTATCATTCTGGCAAATTAATTTTGCTTCATGCTGATTTAAGTGGTTCAGTTAAAACTGAATGTAATAGATGTGGCGAAGAGTTTGATCTATCAGTTGATGAAAAAGTTGAATTTTTTATCTCTGATGGTATCTACGAGGGTAACGATAATATCGAATTAGATATAGTTGAATCTTTTGACTCTTTGGCAGATTTAGATGAGCTTTTAATCTCAGAGATTGAGCTTATCAAAAGCGACTATCACTGTTGCACAAATTGTAATTAAAATTTAAACAAAGGAATAAATTATGGCAGTACCTAAGAGAAGAGTATCTCACTCTCGTTCAGCGAAAAGAAGAACTCACTACAAAATCACTTTAGCTAAACCAGTTAAAGATGCTGATGGAACTTATAGATTACCACACCACATTAATCCAACAACTGGTGAGTATAAATAATCAATGGTAAAAATTGCTATTGATGCAATGGGTGGGGACTTTGGTCCCGAGCCAATTGTTAACGGATGTATTGCTGCACTAAAGAAAAAATCATTTGAGCCTATTTTAGTAGGAAAAAAATCAGAAATTTTACCTATGTTACCTAAGCGTTATAGAGATAAGATTTCTATTGTAGAATCTGATGATGTAATCTCTATGAGTGATGCTGCTACTGATGCTATCAAAAGAAAAGAGAGTACCATCTATAAAGCTATCGATTTAGTTAGAAATGGTGAAGCTGATGGTGTTGTTTCAGCAGGGCATAGTGGAGCTACTATGACACTTGCTACACTTAGACTTGGTCGCCTAAAAGGTATATCTCGTCCAGCTCTTATCACATTTATGCCAACTGTAAAAAACCGCCGTTCAATTATCCTAGATGTTGGGGCAAATGTAGATTCAAAACCTGAGCATCTAGTACAATTTGCTATTATGGGTGGTTGTTATGCTCAGAGTGTTATGGGTATAGAAAATCCTAAAATTGGTCTGTTAGCTAATGGTGAAGAGGAATCTAAAGGTAATGAAGTTACAAAAGTAGCACATAAATTACTTAAAGATTACAACGGTTTTATTGGAAATGTTGAGGGTGGGGATCTATTTAATGGTTCTTGTGATGTTATCACTTGTGATGGATTTGTAGGAAACTTAGTTCTAAAAACAAGTGAGGGTGTTGCCTCAACAATTAGCTATTTTATAAAAGATTATATAAGAAAATCACCTATCGCTATAACAGGTGCTTTGCTTATGAGAAAAGTTTTTAAACTTCTTAAAAAAGAGATAGATTATGCTGAAGTTGGTGGTGCTCCACTTAT
>CAYLNF010000066.1:0-4849 GCA_964385165.1 uncultured Sulfurimonas sp. | reverse complement strand
CTTCACCCTCTATGCTTGGCATAAAACTATATCTATCACCCATAAGTTTTAGATACTCCCTAGCATTTGTAAGTGAAAATTTTGGTAAAACAAAACCATCTATTTTATTTATAGATTCAAACTCTAAAATCTTCTCTAATATTTCATAATTTTTTGGTCGTATAAAAACTAAACAACCATTTTTCTTAAAAGAGATCAACATCTTTTTTATAGATTCTAAAGCATCATCCAAACTTTTGTCGGTTATAGAATCTTCACAATCAACCACAACACTTTTTAAGTTAGGATATTTTCTACCCTCAACAACTGCTATAAGGTTTTTATGTGTAGCTGGTATAAAAAGTGTACCACCCAACTCCATATAATCAACTTTTACGATGATGTCACCCTTGAATCTAATCCCGATATAACAGCTTTATTTATCTCATTTTCATAACTAGGATTTAGTTTTATCAACTCTTTTTCAAAGTTTATGATAATTTTTGTAGATGTTTGTGGGTGGCGACAAAGTGCCATCAATATATACATATAATGGTTTAGTGTTTGCTCCTCATTGCTATCTATATATGAGTACTCTACCAAAACCAACTCTAAAGCATCATTTAACTCTTTAGATGTTATCTTATCATTTTTTAAAATATCTCTTATCTCTTTAAGCGTTGGCTTTGTGTTTTTAGATTTTTTAGATGAATTAGAATCTCTTGAGTTATAAAGTAGCAAAAATATGAGTATTGCTAATATAACAATCAATCCAACTATACTTTTTATAATTAATGTAATTTCCATTTTTTCACTTTCATTTAGATAAATTTCACCACTATTATAACTTTTTTTGCTTTTATATTTTATTTCAGTTAAAATATCTTCATAAGAGAAAACATAAATGGATTTTTAATGAAGCATATAGTATTCAAAGATATAGAAAAAAAAGATATAAAAAAAGCGATTAAAATAGCTAAAGATAAAAAATATAACTCTCAGCTAATACAAATCTTCACCTCTATTACAAATAAAGAAAAACTACAAAAACTATTAGATAAATACTCTAAAAAATTTCCAAATTCTACAATAATAGGGACAACAACTGCTGGTGAAATCTCCCATGCCAAGATGTTTGACAACTCCACAACTATCAGTTTATCTCTTTTTAAAAAAACAAAATTAAAAACTAAATATATAAAAAGTATAGATAAAAAAGCTGGTGAAAAACTATCATCTAAAATATGTTCAAAACATACAAAAGCTACTATCATTTTAAGTGAAAGTTTAAAAGGTAAAGATTATGATGGATTTATAAAAGGTTTTCAAAAAAAGAATCCAGATATTATCTTAGCTGGTGGTTTAGCTGGTGATAATTTTAAACTTAAAAAAACTTTTGTATTTTTAGATGGAATCATCTATGATGAGGGTTCTGTTGCTGTCTCATTTAGTGGAAAAACCCTTTTTGCTGATAATATGTATAACCTAAACTGGACACCAATAGGGAAAGAGTTTACAATAACATCAGCAGATGGAAATATAATTCATAAGATTGATAATCAACATAGTATTGATTTTTTTAAAAAATATCTAGGTGATGATATATTTGCTGATAATGCTAAGGCACTATCTGAGTTTCAACTACTTTACAGTGAGGGTTCAACTGTTGTATCAAGAACACCACTAGCGATAGAGAAAAAATCGTTAGTTTTCGCAGCACCTATTAAAGTTGGTCAAAAAGTTCAGTTTGGATTTTCAAATGCTGATGCTGTTTTATCTGGTTCATCAAAAATTTCAAATATAATGAGAAAAAATCCAGCTGAAGGGATTTATATATACTCATGTATAGCTAGAAAAACATTACTTGGTAATACCCTTGAAAATGAGTTTAAATTTTTTGAGGAGATAGCACCAACTGCTGGTTTTTTTACCTATGGTGAATACTATTCTACATCTAAAAACAATACAGTTTTAAACTGTACAACAACACTACTAATACTTTCAGAATCAAAAAAAAGATATAAAAAGAAAAAAAGAGATATAAAAACTATACACTCAAATATGAGTGATATAACATTCTCAGCTCTAACACACCTTGTAAAACAAACAACTGATGAGTTAAGTACAAATATGAAACTGTTAAAACAGTATAGAGATGCTGTTGATGCTTCACTTTTAGTATCTAAAACAGACCTAAATGGTGTTATAACTTTTGTGAATGATAACTTTTGTAAAATTAGTAAATACACTAAAGAGGAACTAATAGGTCAAAAACACTCAATTATAAGAGATGATAGTGTATCTAACTTTGTTTTTAAAAAGATGTGGAGATCTATAAAAAATGGTAAAACATGGAAGGGTAGTTTCTCAAACAAAGCAAAAGATGGTTCAATATATTATGTTAGTGCCACAGTTATGCCAACATTTAATGATAATAAAAAGATTGATGGTTATATAGCGATTAGACTAGATACGACTAAACAAGTTTTAGCTAAACAGAAGATGAGAGAGAAAGAGAAACTTATAAAAGCTATCTTTGATAACCAAGATAGCATAGTTATATATGCTTCAAATCAAGGTGATATGTTAAATGTAAATCAAACACTTTTTAAATATTTTGAGTATAGTAATTTCGCAGAATTTAAACTTGAACATAAATGTATTTGTGAATTTTTTATCAAAGAGGATGGTTATATATATGTTGAAAAAAACAAAAGCTGGGTAGATGAGATTCTAAAAGAGCCAAATATTGACCATAAAGTAAAAATGTTAGCAAAAGATAGCACTATACATACATTTAACATAAAAGTTAAAAAAATAAACAATGGTTATATCATCAATCTTTCTGACATAACAAACCTTGAAATTGCTCTTCAAAAAGCATACTCATCAGAACAAGCAAAAACAACCTTTTTAGCAAATATGTCACATGAGATAAGAACTCCATTAAATGGAATCTTAGGATTTACCGATGTTCTTAGTAAAAGAGAACTTGACAAAGATTCTAAAAGATATGTTGATATTATAAGTAGAAGTGGTGAAACTCTGCTCAATGTTGTAAATGATATACTAGATTTTTCTAAATTGGAGAGTGGTGAGCTTTCTATCTACAGAACAGAATCTGACCTTTTTTCCGAAATGGAAGCTACTGTTTCAACATTCGCTTCAACCTCAAAAGCTAAACATATAGACTACTATACTTATATAGATACAAATATACCAAAGATACTATATTGTGATTCACAAAGAATAAAACAGGTGGTAAACAACCTTATAAGTAATGCTATAAAATTTACACCAGATGGTGGAAAAGTGGGGATAAATATATCTCTAAAAGAGATTAAAAACCAAAAAGCTATCATAGAATTTAGTGTAAAAGATAATGGAATCGGCATAGCTAAAGATAAAATAGCAACAGTGTTTCAAGCGTTTTCACAAGCTGATAACTCCATAAGTAGAAAGTATGGAGGAACAGGTTTAGGGCTATCGATAAGTAGCCAATATATAGATATAATGGGTGGAAAACTAAAAGTTAAAAGTAAAGATGGTGAGGGTAGTAATTTTTACTTCAAACTAAAACTTCCTATCATAGATGCCTCTTTTAGTAAAGAGAAAGATTTTAACTCAACTGATAACAACATCTATATTTTACAACCAGCAGATTCTATCGCTTGTGGAATCAATGAGATTATAGAGAACTACTTAGATAGATGGAAATGTAACTACTCCACAATAGATTCATTAGATATGATAGATGAAAAAATGACACTACTTATAGTTTGTGCGAAAAATTTTAATTATGATCTATCCTACTCTATGTTAGAAAAATTTAAAAATCTACATATAATCTATATAGAGGGTGGGCAAGAAAAATCTTGTTGTATCCATCCACAGTTCCATGTTATAGAGCAACCTATGACAGGTTCAGCACTTTTTGATAAAATCATAACACTAACACATAACAATTCAGATAATAGTGAGAAAACTATCACAGAGAGTAAACAGTTTAGTGGTAATATCCTAATAGCTGAGGATAACCAAACAAACCAGATGCTTATATCTGTTATGTTAGATGATAGAGGTGTTGAGTATAAAATTGTAGAGAATGGTCAAAAAGTGGTAGATGAGGCTCTAGCCAATAGTTACGATCTAATTTTTATGGATATAAATATGCCTGTTATGGATGGTGTAACTGCCACAAAAATCTTAAGAGAAAGAGGATATACAAAATCGATAGTTTCCCTATCGGCTAATGTTATAGAATCTGATCTACAAACATATAAAGAGGCTGGAGTTGATGATTCTCTAAGCAAACCTATAATCTCTGCTGAGTTAGATAATATGTTAAAAAAATATTTAACAAAAAAAGGGGATAACAAAACCTTAGATTTTGATACGATAAACACTAAACAGTTAGCTGTAAATCTATCACTTCCAAATGAGGAGATAGTTTTAAAACTTCTAGCTAGTTTTAGTGAATCGGCTCAAAAGATGATAAAAGATATAGATAAAAATGGATTAAATAAAGAAAATATACACTCTATAAAAGGTTTATCTGGAAACCTAAGATTTAACAAACTTTTTAAACTAATAAAAGGGTTTGAAGATAGTTTTGATAGTTGGGATAGTGATGATAACAAAAAAAATAGTGTGATTATAAAATCTCACCTAGAAGAGGCTATTAAAAACATAGAATCTCTAAACAAATAGTATGTTATAGGTTCTATCATCTGAAGCTATCTGTATCTTTTTTTGTAATTTTTTATATATATTAGATACAGATATATGCTCATCAACCCTTTTAGCTACGATTGAAAAATTAACATTTTTCTTTAGCTCTTTATGTTGTAAAAATTTTACAGCTAAATCA
>CAYLNF010000065.1:0-4858 GCA_964385165.1 uncultured Sulfurimonas sp. | reverse complement strand
CTACTTTCTTAGGTGGTACATTCGCTGGTCTTTACCTTGATGCTTCATCTCGTGAAACTTTAGGTTTAACTATCGGTGCTATTGGTGTTGTGTGGCTTATATGGACAGCTCTAAAGATGAAAAATCCATTAAGATATTCACACCTAGTTATCCCTGAAAGTGATGTAGATTTTGATAAACTAAAAGCTTTAGAGCATGAGCATATAGCTGAGTGGTTTATAAATGAAACTGAAAAAGTTGTAGTTTTAAAATATGCCAGTGAAAAACTAGAAGAGGATAGCTTAAAAGCTAAAATAATTAAAGTAAACTAACCTTAAGATTTTACTTTTTTTAGATATAATACAGATGTAAAACAAGTCTATCCCTTTTGTAAGATTAACTACCTTACTTTAAAAAAGGATTGTAAGCCCTAATACTTTTCTGAAGTATTAGGGCTTTTTTTTTGTCTATATTTTAGATAATTGTGGGTATGTTGTGTTGGGTAGGGGATCCTTTTTAAGGAATAGACTTGTTTATCAAAATTTTACTTTTATTATTAATAATTGGTTATTTAACTAAATTATTATAATAGATAAATATATAGGGGATTAGTTACCCCCTATATAATTTAAAATAGTATTAAGTAGTTACTATTTTTGTGGAGTTACATACATATTGTAGTAACGACCCTCAAATTTTGGTGCTTTATCCATAACACCTATATCTTCAACCATTGGCCAAACACGAAGTAAAACCTCTTTACCAGCTTCTGGATGAGCCATCTCACGACCTCTTAAGAATACACGGAATTTTACATGAAAACCTTTTTCTAAAAATTCTCTTGCATGTTTCACTTTGTAGTTCATATCGTTTTCAGCAATTTTAACAGAAAGTTTAATCTCTTTTACAACAATCTTAACTTGATTCTTGCGTTGCTCTTTAAGTTTTTTCTCTTCTTGATACCTAAACTTACCGTAATCCATAATCTTCGCAACAGGCGGTTTAGCATCTGGAGCTATAAGAACTAAATCTTGACCTAGTTCATTAGCTTTTTCCATAGCCTCATCAAAAGAAACAATCCCTAAAGACTCTCCCCCATCCACATTACATCTTAACTCTGTTGCACGAATATCATCGTTCATTATTACACGGTTTTTCTTACTACTCAAAAATTTACCTCATTTACTTTATTTTGTATAAGAGACAGGAAATCCTCTTCACTAAGGTTATACTGCTCTCTTGTTCTTCTATCTCTAATAGCTACTGTTTTATTAGCGATCTCTTCATCACCAATCACAACTATCATAGGAACACGAGTTTTCTCAGCAGTTCTGATTCTTTTGTTTAAAGAATCATTTTTACCATAGATTTCACTATCTGCATTAATATCGATAAGTTTATCTGATAAAACCTTAGCATATTCTTTATGTGTCTCAGCTACTGGAACAATTGCTACTTGTGTAGGAGCAATAAACATCGGGAACTCACCAGCATAGTGTTCAGTTAAGATTCCTATAAATCTCTCAAATGAGCCTAAGATAGCACGGTGAATCATTACTGGTTGGATTTTATCGTTACCCTCACCATTATATTCTAACTCAAATCTTTGTGGAAGATTAAAATCTAACTGAATTGTTCCACATTGCCACTCACGACCGATAGCATCTGTAATCTTGATGTCGATTTTTGGACCATAAAAAGCTCCACCACCCTCATCTATCTCATAAGCAAGGTGATTTTTATCCATAGCATTTTTAAGTGCTTGAGTTGAAATATCCCAAACAGCATCATCACCAACAGCTTTTTCAGGTTTTGTACTTATCATCATCTTATAATCAAACTCAAAAGTTGACATAATTTTATCTACAAAATCAACAACTTCTATAATTTGCTCTTCAATTTGATCAGTTGTACAAAAAATATGAGCATCATCTTGAGTAAATTCACGAACTCTAAAAAGACCATGTAAAGCACCTGTCATCTCGTGACGGTGAACAACACCATATTCAAAATATTTAATTGGTAAGTCACGGTAAGAGTGTAACTCATCTTCATAAACTTTAATGTGACCAACACAGTTCATAGGTTTTACACCAAACTCTAACTCATCTATGTTTGTAAAATACATATTTTCACCATAGTTTTGGTAGTGACCAGATGTTTTCCAAAGGTCTGAACGAAGCATCTCAGGACCACGAACAGGCTCATAACCTCTTTTACGGTGAGCTTTGAAAAGTAAAGATTCTAATCTTGCACGAAGACGACCACCAGCTGGTAACCAGATAGGAAAACCTGCTCCAACCTCTTCACGGAAAGTAAAAAGTTTCATCTCATTACCAAGTTTTCTATGGTCTCTTTTTTCAGCTTCTCTTAACATATCCATATGTGCTTTTAAAGATTCTTTATCTGCGAAAGCTATACCATATATACGAGTTAACATCTCATTTTTAGAATCACCACCAAGGTAAGCACCAGCGATTTTAAGTAGTTTAAAATATCTAATCATACCGATAGATGGAAGATGTGGACCACGACAAAGATCTTCAAATTCACCTTGCTTATAGATAGAAACATTCTCATCAGGAATCTTCTCTAAAACAGCAAGTTTTAGATGATCATCTTTAAACTTTTCTAATGCTTCTGCTTTAGTGATAGAGTATTTTTCTATCTGATACTTTTTCTTAGCAAATGAAAGCATCTGTTTTTCAATCTTTTTAAGGTCACCCTCACCAATCTCAGATTCTGTTTTAAAATCGTAGTAAAAACCCTCTTTTACAGTTGGTCCTACATAAAATTTAGCATCTGGATATAAAGACTTAATAGCCTGAGCCATTAAGTGAGCTGTTGAGTGACGAAGAACCTCTAAAGATTCTTCTGAGTTATCAAGATGAATCTGTTCACCCTCAAAACCTAACTCTTCAGCAGTTTGTAAATCTATAATTTTGTCATTATGTTTGATAGCTATTGCGTTCAATTTTAGTTTTCCTTTTTATAATTCAGTTTTTAAAACCGCTCCATTAGAAGCGTTTGATACTAGAAGTTGGTATCTTTTTAACCATTTAGATTTTACTTCATTTTTGTACGGTTTCCAGTTTGCTTTACGCTCTGCTAAAACATTTTCACTAACATTTAACTGTAATAGATGAGCATCAGTATCTAACTCTATCTCATCACCATCCTCTATAAGTGCGATAAGTCCACCCTCAGCAGCCTCAGGAGAAACATGACCGATAGAAGCACCTTTAGTAGCACCTGAGAAACGACCATCAGTTATAAGAGCCACAGATTCACCAAGACCCATACCTTGAATAAGTGCCGTAGGAGCAAGCATCTCTTGCATACCTGGACCACCTTTTGGACCCTCATAACGAATCACTACAACATCACCAGCCTTAACTTTATGACCCATAATTCCAGCGATAGCTTCAGGTTGAGAGTTAAAACAGATAGCTGTTCCTTTGAATTGTCTCATATTTGGAGCGATTCCAGCAGTTTTAACAACAGCACCCTCTAAAGCTAAGTTACCAAAAAGGATAGATAAACCACCAACTTGAGAGTAAGCATTTTCATTTGTGTGGATAATAGAAGTATCTTTGATATTAGCATCTTTGATTCTCTCACCAATCGTCTCACCAGTTACAGTTAAAGCATCAAGATTTAAAAGACCACCACGACGGCTAACCTCTTTCATAACAGCATTAACTCCACCAGCTTTATCAATATCTGCCATGTGAACAGTTGTAAGTGATGGAGATATTTTAGCGATATGAGCTACTTTATCTGCTATCTCATTAATTTTTTCTATCGGGAAATCAACCTCTGCCTCTCTTGCTATCGCTAACATATGTAAAACAGTGTTTGAGCTTCCACCCATAGCCATATCTACAACAAACGCATTATGAACAGCTTTTTCATTTAAAACATTTCTAATATTGTATTTAGAATCGTCAGCTTTAGCCATCTCTACAACTCTTTTAGCTGCTTTTTTAACCATCTCTATTCTCTCAGGAGTCATAGCTAAAACAGTTCCATTACCTGGAAGTGCTATACCCATAGCTTCACAAAGAGTGTTCATAGAGTTTGCTGTAAACATACCTGAACATGAACCACCAGATGGACAAGCATTACACTCGATATCGTAAAGCTCATCTTCACTCATCTTACCGTCGTTGAATTGACCAACCGCTTCAAATGCTGTTGCTAAATCGATAGGTGTACCATCTTTTTTATGACCAGCAGCCATTGGACCACCTGAAACAAAAACAGTTGGAACATTGATTCTTAATGCTCCCATAATCATACCTGGAACAATTTTGTCACAGTTAGGGATACAAATCATCGCATCAAGAGCATGAGCATTCATAACAGTTTCCATAGAATCTGCTATAAGTTCACGAGATGGAAGAGAATAAAGCATCCCCTCATGACCCATAGCAATTCCATCATCAACACCAATAGTATTGAAAACAAATGGAACACCACCAGCTTCACGGATAGCCTCTTTTACAATCTCTCCATACTCATGTAGGAAAAAATGACCTGGGATAATATCAATATAGCTATTTGCTATACCGATAAATGGTTTATCAAAATCTTCATCTTTTAAACCTGTTGCTCTAAGCAAAGAACGGTGAGGTGCTTTGTCAAAACCTTTTTTAATAATATCACTTCTCATAAGAAAAACCTTTTATATAGTTTACATATTTAATTATAAGTGGGATTATATCATCTTTTTTTACAAATTTTGAAATTTCTTTTAAAACCCCTTTACAAACTAAAATTTATAAGCTATAATTCCGCCATCAATCAGCAAATAGCTCATTGAAAATTGCGGGAATAGCTCAGTGGTAGAGCACAACCTTGCCAAGGTTGGGGTCGC
>CAYLNF010000064.1:0-5137 GCA_964385165.1 uncultured Sulfurimonas sp. | reverse complement strand
AACTTCCACCATAAAGGATAACCATGAAAATTCGTAAAAGAGCATTAACATTTGAGGATGTTTTATTAGTACCACAATATTCTGAAGTATTACCAAAAGAGGTTTCACTAGAGACTAAACTTACTCGTAATATCTCTCTTAAAATTCCTATGGTTTCTGCTGCTATGGATACAGTAACTGAGTATAGAGCTGCTATCGCTATGGCAAGACTTGGTGGGATTGGTATTATCCATAAAAATATGGATATTGAAACTCAAGTTAAACAGATCAAAAAAGTAAAAAAAAGTGAAAGTGGAATCATCATAGACCCTATCTATGTTCACCCTGATGCTACTTTAGCTGATGCTGAAAAGCTTATGAATGAGTATAAAATCTCTGGTGTTCCTGTTGTTGATGGTCACAACAAACTTTTAGGTATCCTTACTAATCGTGATATGAGATTTGAAAAAGATATGAGAAAACTAGCATCTGAAGTTATGACTAAGATGCCACTTATAACAGCTGAAAAAGGTATCTCTTTAGATTCTGCTGCTGATATTATGCACAAAAATAAGATAGAAAAACTACCTATCATAGATTCTGAGGGTTTCTTAAAAGGTTTAGTAACTATCAAAGATATTAAAAAGCGTATAGAGTATCCTAACTCAAACAAAGATGCTTTTGGAAGACTTGTTGTTGGTGGTGCTATTGGTGTTGGTCAATATGATCGTGCTAAGGCTCTAGTTGATGCTGGTTGTGATGTTTTAGTTTTAGATTCTGCTCATGGTCACTCAAAAGGTATCTTAGATACTGTTAAAAAAATCAAAGAGACTATGGAAGTTGATATTATCGCTGGTAACATCGCTACTAGAGAAGCTGTTCTTTCACTTATAGAAGCTGGAGCAGATGCTGTTAAAGTTGGAATCGGACCGGGTTCTATCTGTACAACTAGAATCGTTGCTGGTGTTGGTGTTCCACAGATTTCAGCTATCGATGAGTGTGCTGAAGCTGCTCGTCCTCATGGTGTTCCTGTTATCGCTGATGGTGGTATTAAATACTCTGGTGATATTTCAAAAGCTTTAGCTGTTGGTGCTAGTTGTGTTATGGCTGGTTCACTTCTTGCTGGTACAGAGGAATCACCGGGTGAAACTATAATGTTCCAAGGTCGTCAATACAAATCATACCGTGGTATGGGTTCTATTGGAGCTATGCAAAAAGGTTCAAACGATAGATATTTCCAAGAGGGAACTGCTGCTGATAAACTTGTTCCAGAGGGAATCGAGGGTCGTGTTCCATTTAGAGGAAGCATAGCTGGAATCGTTCACCAAATGATGGGTGGACTTCGTGCATCTATGGGTTATTGTGGAAGTGAAAATATTGAGATGTACTGGGATAAAGCTGAGTTTGTTGAAATTACATCTGCTGGTCTTAAAGAATCTCATGTTCATGATGTTATCATCACACAAGAAGCTCCTAACTACCATGTATAATTTTTAGATAAAGCTAATTTTATTTAGCTTTATTCTAAAAAAATATATTAGTTAAAGGTAAATATTATGTTAAATCAAAATGTATTTGAAGTATCGTTAGATGCTGGAGCGATTATTATAGACTTTAATGAAACAGCTTCTAATATATCTGGATATTCAAGAGATGAAGTATTAAATAAAAACTGGTTTGAGATATTTATACCAGAAAGTGATATAGTAGAGATACTAAAAGTTTTTAGTGATCTTTTTCATGGAAGTAACTCACATTGGGAATATACTAATGATATAAGATGTAAAGATGGAACTACTAAAACTATAAAATGGATAAATAATATTATCTTTGATACAAATAATAGACCAAAGTTAATCAATTCACAAGGTACAGTAGTAAGCTAATCAAAGATGGATAAAAATATAAAATACGCAGGTTTTTGGATTCGCTTTATAGCTTCATTTTTAGATACTCTTTTTCTAGCCCTACCAATCGCTGTTGTTATCTACTTTTTAAGTGATGGCAACTGGTTTGATTTTTCACTTTACCAACAAAATATACAGATGGCTATAGCTGGTAATGTTGATGCTCTCTCTACCCAACCACAAACATCTATCGGTTGGGAACTACTATTTGAACTCTCTGTTTTAGTTGTCACCTTACTTTTTTGGGAAAAGTACAAAGGTGCTACACCAGGGAAAAAGTTTGTTCATATCAAGATAGTAGATTCTAAAACATTTAAAGATATTAACAACAAACAAGCTATCACTCGCTCTATTGGGTATATAGTTTCCACTTTTAGTTTTCTTATCGGCTTTATAATGGTTGCTTTTAGAAAAGATAAAAGAGGTTTACATGACCTTTTAGCTGGAACTGCTGTCATTTATGATGAGAGCAATAGATCTAATTTAGATAAAATTAAAAAAATATAGTTAGGAATTGATATGGATTTACAAACAAAAGCACTCCACTCAGGTTATGAAAAAGATACACAAGGAACTATGGCTGTTCCTATATATATGAGTACAGCTTATGAATTTCGTGATGTTGAACACGCAGCGAATCTATTTGCTCTTAAAGAGTTAGGAAATATCTACACTCGCCTAAATAACCCAACAACAGATGTTTTTGAGAAAAGATTTGCTGAATTAGAGGGTGGTGAAGCAGCGATAGCAACATCAAGTGGTATGAGTGCTATTTTCTTTGCCATAGTTAATTCTGCTGAAGCTGGTGATAATATCGTTTGTGCTTCACAACTTTATGGTGGAAGTTTAACTCTAAATGCTCATACTCTTAAAAGATTTGGAATTGAAGCTAGATTCTTCGATGTTCATAACCCAGCAGAGATGGAGAGTTTGATAGATGATAAAACAAAAGTTATCTTCTTTGAATCTTTAACAAACCCTAGCATTGATGTTGCTGATATAGAAGCTATCACAACTATCGCTAATAAGTATGGAATCTTAACAGTTGTAGATAACACAGTAGCAACACCTGTGTTATGTCGCCCTTTTGAGTTTGGTGCTGATGTAACAGTTCATAGTGCCTCAAAATATACAACTGGTCAAGGTCTTGCTATTGGTGGGATTTTAGTTGAACGCAAAAATCTTTTAGAGAAACTAAAAGACAACCCTAGATATGCCCACTTCAATGAGCCAGACCCATCTTACCACGGTTTAGTTTATGTAGATACAAACTTACCACCTTTTACACTTCGTGCTAGATTATCACTTCTTCGTGATTTAGGTGCTGTTTCATCACCTTTTAATTCATGGTTATTTATACAAGGGTTAGAACACCTTACACTTCGTATGAGAGAACACTCTAAAAATGCTTTAGAGTTAGCACAGTTTTTAGAATCTCACCCTAAAGTTAAAAAGGTTAATTACCCCGGATTGAAAAGTAACTCAAACTATGAAAATGCTCAAAAGTATTTTGAAAATGGTGCTTGTTCTGGACTTTTAAGTTTTGAGTTAGAATCGTTAGAGGTTGCTACTAAAGTTGTAAATGCCACTAAACTTTACTCTTTGGTGGTAAATATAGGTGATTCAAAATCTATCATAACACACCCAGCATCAACAACACACCAACAACTCTCAGATGAGGAGTTAGTAGCTTGTGGTGTTCCTACTGGACTTATTAGAATCTCTTGTGGTTTAGAATCTTCTAAAGATTTGATAGATGATATGAAACAAGCATTAGATGCTTAACTAATCTTACGGATAAAAACCACTTTCAAGTAATCACCCTCTTTAAATTTTGGATTTACTCTAAAATCTTTAGGGAGTGTGAAACTCTCTTCCACTTTGTACTTACCTTTTAACTCTTTAAATGCTTTAAATATAAAATCTCTAAACCTCATCATAGAAAAATTTGCTGAGTTAGTTGAAGCTACTATGATGCCATCTTTTGAGGTGATTTGTATCGCTTCTTTTAGAAGATTTACATAATCTTTTGAAGCTGAAAAAGTGTGTTTCTTACTTCTAGCAAAGCTAGGTGGGTCAAGCACAACCATATCAAACATAAGTTTTTTACGAACAGCATATTTAAAGTAATTAAAAACATCTTCAACTATGATACTTTGGGCTTCAACATCTATACCATTAACCTCAAACTGTTCCCTAGTTTTAGGTAAACTTCTTTTTGCTAAATCTACACTTGTTGTTTTTGTAGCACCACCTAATGAAGCATAAACTGAAAAAGCCCCCGTGTAAGAGAAAGTGTTTAAAATTGTTTTACCTTTAGCATATTTATCTCTTATGGTTTTTCTTACATCTTTTTGGTCTAAAAACACCCCAACCATCGCACCATCATCAAGATGGATAGCAAAATTTACACCATTCTCTTTTACAGTTATAGATTCCTCTGCCCTCTCTCCACAAATAAAATCATCAGAATCATCAAGGTATCTACCCTTAGAATCAAACCTTTTCTTTTGGTAGATTCCTTTATAATCAACAGATTCTTTTAAAGCTTCTAAGATAGAATCTTTTAACTCGTAGATTCCTATACTATACCAAGTGATAAGATAATAACCATCAAAATAATCGATAGTCAAACCACCAACACCATCACCCTCACCATTAAAGATTCTAAAAGCTGTTGTACTCTCATCACTAAAAAAATCTGCTCTATACTTTATAGCAGATTCTATCTTTGATATAAAAAACTCTTTATCTATCAACTCATCTTTTTTACAAGAGAGAACCCAACCATGCCCCTTGTTTTGGATACCATAGTACCCTTTAGCTATAAACCTCTTTTTAGAATCAAAAAGGTTTAAAATAGTACCCTCATCACTCAATTTTTTAAAATCAACCAAAGATTCCTTTGTGATAAGTGGATACCCAGCTTTATAATCATCAATAAACTCTGGTTTTACAATCAAATCTAATTCTTTTTTCATACCTCTATCTCCCAATCTTCATAATTTTGAATCATACAATGTTTCTACTAATGAAAGCTCAGGAATCTTACTCTCAAAATTTTGTTTCACACTTTTAATAATTTTTTCTCTATCAAAATTAAAAACTGCACTCACTTCACCATTAGGCAAAGGCTGTTCCCCACACCCTACAAACACCAATGAAGCAACTATACCACCCCAATTAGTCAAGACAACTTTTTATAGACTAAGAATCAATAATTTTAGATTTATTTATGAAATCATAGATGA
>CAYLNF010000063.1:0-5332 GCA_964385165.1 uncultured Sulfurimonas sp. | reverse complement strand
TTATAAGCCATAACATCAGTAGCACCATCTCTTTTAGATAGTTTTTTACCTTTTGCGTTATGGATCATAGGAACATGGTAAAACTTAGGAATCTCAAATCCTAAAGCTTCATAAACAACTATCTGTTTAGGTGTGTTACTTAAGTGGTCATCTCCACGAATTACCTCATTGATTCCCATAAGGTAATCATCTATCGCTACAACAAAGTTATAAGTTGGACTTCCATCAGCACGAGCAATCACAAAATCATCTAAAATATCTTCAGCTTGAAAAGATATATCACCTTTGATTCCATCACGAACTAAAATCTCACCAGTTAATGGTGCTTTGATTCTAATAACTGGCTCAACACCCTCTGGTGGAATTCCATCAAAATCACGATATTTACCATTGTACTTTGTTCTTTCATTATTTGCCATTTGAGTTTCACGAAGCTGAGTCAGCTCCTCTTTTGACATATAACATCTGTAAGCTTTACCCTCATCTAAAAGTTGTTTGATATACTTAGCATATATCTCATCTCTTTTTGATTGGTAAGTTATCTCACCATCCGCTTCTAAACCTAACCACTCAAAAGCGTTAAGAATCGCCTGAGTAGCTTCCTCAGAATTTCTAGCTTTATCAGTATCTTCTATACGAAGAACAAACTTACCACCATTTTTTTTAGCCCAAAGGTACGAAAAAAGAGCAGTTCTTAAACCACCAATATGTAAATATCCTGTCGGAGATGGAGCAAAACGAGTAACAACCATATAAAAGCCTTTTATTTTAGTAACCATATTCTAAACAAATGTTGGTTAAGAACGGGTAAAAATTTTAATAAATTTATGTTACAATTGTCGATACTTTAATAAAATGGGTTTGTATGTTTAAAATATTTTTTATCTTTATGTTTGTTATCTCTTTAGAAGCTAAAATGGTTGATGGTGTAGCTATGGTTGTAAAGGGTAAAGCTATCACACTTTATGATATAAAAAAAGAGATGAAGCAGCTAAGTATAGATGAAAAGAAAGCATCAGATATTTTGATTCGTAAAAAGCTTGAAGAGGCTGAGATTGATGAGCGAAAGATAACAGTATCTAGCTCTGAGATTTTTGATGATATTAAAAAAACTGCTTTAAGAAACAATATGAGTGTTAGTCAATTTTATGAAGCTATAAGAGAATCAAATGGTCTTAGTTCAAGTGAACTAAAAAAGAGAATCAAAGAGAAGCTACTTTCACAAAAACTATACTCAGCCATAGCGTATAGTTCAGTTTCACAACCAAATGAGAGAGAGATAGAGGAGTATTACAAACTTCATAAAGATAGTTTTACACACCCTAAATCTTTTAATGTTGTTATATATAATGCTAGAGATAGAAAAAGACTAGAAGAGAAAATATCTAACCCTATGTTATATGCTCCAGATATAGCTACAAATGAGCAAACTTTACCATACTCTAAAATATCACCTCAACTATCAAACTTATTAACAAAAACACCATTAAATAGTTTCACACCTGTTGTTCCTGATGGAAATGGTGGCTACACAAGCTTTTACCTAAAAGATATAGAATCAAGCACAGAACAATCGATAGATGATGTAAAAAATCAGATCATAAATATGATTATGGGTGAAGCAAGAGAACAAGTTTTAAGTGACTACTTCGCAAGACTCAAAGATAATGCTGATATAAAAATTTTAAGAAAATTAAACCAATAAAAGGCATTTTAGATGTTAAGTGATAAAAACTTTATAAATATAGCCACCGAATTAGCAACTGCCTCTAAATGTGTATCTAAACAGGTTGGTGCTGTTATAGTTAAAGATGGTAGAATCTTAAGTACAGGCTACAATGGTACTCCAGCTGGATATACAAACTGTTGTGATTACTGGGATGGGGAATATACTCCAGAGCATCATGAATGGTCAAAAACTTATGAGATTCATGCTGAGATGAATGCTATCATCTGGGCAGCAAGAGAGGGAATCTCGATAGATGGTGCGACTATCTATGTAACACTTGAACCTTGTAGTGAGTGTAGTAAAAACCTTATAGCAAGTGGTATAAGAAGAATCGTTTATGCCAAAGAGTATGAACATACACACTCTGAGACAATCTCAAAATTTATAAAAGATAATGGTGTTATTATTGAGAAATTAGAAGTCACTTCATAAGAAAAAAATTATTTACATTTTTTAGTTATAATTTGATTGCGAAGAAAACTTATTTTATATCACTGGAGTGGTAAAGGGATTTATTCCCTTGTCTCCCTTAACTAACTATTTATAAACTCTGCTATTTTAGATGTTGGTCTCCCTATAATAGCTTTACCATCTTTAAAAAGCACTGGTCTCTCTATAAGTATAGGGTTCTTTACCATCGCAATGATTAGCTTTTCATCATCTTTTTCATCAGCAAGATTCAGCTCTTTGTAAATATCCTCTTTTGTTCTCATAAGCTCTCTAGCAGATAAACCTAACATCTTTAAAGTATCTTTTATTTCATCCTCATTAGGAGTATCTTTAAGATACTCAACAACATCACTTTTACAACTATTTTCCTCTAAAATACTCATAGCCTCACGAGATTTTGAACATTTTGGATTGTGCCATATTTTTATCATCATTAACCTTTTTTTTAGTGTTATTTTACACTATAATTATTATAATAAAAGGATAGTATGATGAAATACGCAAGTAGTTACTCAAAATTAGCTGATTTTGGTAGGGAGTTGTTGATTAAAAAATCACTTATAGATGGTTTGCCACTTATCTCTAAATCTGCTAAAGATATCATAGGTGCTGATAGATGTTCTATCTTCATAAACGACTTAGATAAAAAAGAGCTTTGGACAACTATTGCTGATGGTGTTGATAAAATTATCATACCTAAAGGGGAAGGGATAGTTGGTGAGACAATTAAGCAAGAAAAAACTATCCTTGTAAATGATGTTTACTCAAATCCATACTTTATGCCTGATATAGATAAAAAAACAGGTTATAAAACAGAAAATATTATAGCAACACCTATCTTTAACTCAAACAGAGATGTTATAGGTGTATTAGAACTTTTAAATAAAAATGGTGGTTTTGATGATGGTGATATTAAATTCACAAAATTTTTCACACACTATATTAGTGGTTTTTTAGAGTTGATTCTTTTTAAAAAAGAGATAGAGGAGAGTTGAAACTCTTCTCTATAAATCACTACTCTTTAGTGTTAAACCTTTAAGATTATGGATAGGGTAAGAGTAAGAGATTCCAGCCCCAACACCTGTTATATCTAAATCAGTCATTATATTTTGAATAATATTATCAACTTTAGATGTTGGTATAATAAACATCAAATTAGAATCTGTAGAATCTTTCTCTAGTCTATCATAAAAACTATCAATTTTTTCAAGACCCATACCATGTGCTTTCATAATAGTAACACCCCTAGCACCAGATGCTTTAGCTGAAATAATAGCTTTTTTCTCTAGCTCATGAGGTACAATCACATGAACAGCAGAGAATGGCATCTCATAAGAGTGTCTTTTATCTGTACCTTGAATATTTACAGTTGATAGACCCATATTTTGAGCATCCTCTATCGCATGGCGAAGCTCATCAAGATGAATCTCCTCTTTCTCATGCTCACCTTTGATTCCCAATCTATCTGTTATAACACCATAAGCCATAACCATTATCATAGGAAATAGTGAAGCAAAAGCGATAAGACCAAAACCATCTATAAGTGGATCACGACCCGGTATGTTAGTAGCTAGACCAAGACCAAGAGCAGCAACAAGTGGTACAGTAACTGTTGAAGTGGTAACCCCACCACTATCATAAGCGATAGGGATAATATATTTAGGAGCGATAAATGTTAAAGCGATAACAAATATATAACCAGCCATAATGTAATAAACAATCTCCCCACCATTAACGATTCTAAAAGCACCAAGTGATATACCGATAGCCACACCAACAGCAACAAATATACGAAGAACAAAGTCATTTATCTTCCCATCACTAATCTCTTTTGCTTTTCTAGCGATAGCAGTAAGTGATGGTTCTGCCATAGTTGTTGAAAAACCGATAGCAAAAGAGAATGTATAGATGATAAAGTTATTCCCTGTTTGAGTAAGCTCAAGTGCCATAGTCTCACCAAGTGAGAAAAGTCCCATCTCAAGCCCAATAATAAAAGCATCAAGACCTAAAATAACTAAACCAAAACCGATAAGAACCTCTTTTAGATTATCGATAGGTTTTTTAAGAATAACATACTGAAAAAATAGTATAACAGCTAATATAGGCACAACATCAACAGCAACACTAACTAAACCTTTCATAATTCCTAAAATAGAGTAGTCAGTAGTTGAACTAACACCTGCTTCTAAAACTTGTGTAACAACAGGTACAACTTCAGTGGAAGCCTCTACAAATTGATAAACATAGATTCCATAAAACTGAACAAACACCATAGGTGTAAGTGAAGCAAAAGCGATAAGACCAAAGCCATCTAAAACAGGGTTTCTACCCTTTATAGTAGAGGCTAAACCTATACCAAGAGCAGCAACAAGTGGTACAGTAACTGTTGAAGTGGTAACACCACCAAGATCAAATGCTAAACCAACAATCTCTTTTGGTGAGAAGAAAGTTGCTGCTACAACTAAAATATATCCTGAGATGATATAGTAGTGAATCGGATGACCTTTAATAATCCTCCAAACACCAACCACTATGGCAAAACCAACAGAAAAAGCAACAACCATACGAAGCACAAAAGCATCAATACGACCAGAACTTATACTAGCTGCTTTATCTGCGATAACCAAAAGAGCTGGTTCAGCTATGGTGGTACCAAAACCTATCATAAAGGCAAAGATCACTATCCATATTGTGGAGCCTTTATGAGCAAACTCTGCTGCTAAACCCTCCCCAACAGGGAAAATACCAACTTCAAGACCAAGTAAGAAAATAGCAAGACCAACACCAACGATAGATAGACCTATTGCAGTACCCATCCAATTCTCTGGAACAGTCTGAATTACAATTAACTGGAAAAACATAATAACCAAAATAATTGGCATCAAATCTCTAAATGATTCTTTAAGAAGTTTTAAAAACGATGTAAAACTTAACATTACTACCCTTATAAAAAATATCTTCTAATTGTATCAATAATTTTTAAAATTAGAGTATTAAATATATACAAAATTTTATTTGGTCTATATTTAATTACATAATTTGTGTTTAAGTATCTACTAGGTACAATCACAACCTTATTTAGGACAGCTGGCCGAGTGGTCGAAGGCGCTCGCCTGGAACGCGAGTATAGGGCAACCTATCTAGGGTTCGAAT
>CAYLNF010000062.1:0-5345 GCA_964385165.1 uncultured Sulfurimonas sp. | reverse complement strand
CTTACCTTTTTTCAGGTTTAAGAGGTAGTGGTAAAACTTCAACTGCTAGAATCTTCGCAAAAGCTCTTATTTGTGAAGAGGGTATGAGTCATCAACCTTGTGGTAAGTGTCAAAACTGTGTCTTAGCATCTGAAAATCGCCATATCGACATCATAGAGATGGATGCGGCATCTTCAAGAAAGATAGATGATATAAGAGACCTTATAGAACAAACCAAATATCAACCAGCATCAGCAAGATTTAAAATCTTTATCATAGATGAAGTTCATATGCTTACAAAAGAGGCATTTAATGCTCTACTTAAAACACTAGAGGAGCCACCTAGCTATGTTAAGTTTATACTAGCAACAACAGACCCACTAAAACTTCCAGCTACAATTTTAAGTAGAACTCAACACTTTAGATTCAAAAGTATAGCGACAAATAAGATCATCGACCATCTAGCACATATTCTTCACCTTGAAGAGATTAAGTATGAAGATGGAGCATTAGAGATTTTAGCTAGAAGTGGAGCTGGTAGTTTAAGAGATACACTAACCCTACTAGACCAAGCTATCATCTACTCTAAAAATTTTGTTGATATAAATACTGTAACAGATATGCTAGGGCTTGTTGACCCCTCTTTTATAAAAGAGATGTTTGATGCTATCTTTAAAAAAGATTATCAACAGATCGTAGAGTACACAAAAAAACTAGAGGAGTATGAAGCAGAGATGATTGTAGATGAGTTGATAGCTTATCTAAAAGAGAGGATGTATCAACATGACCCTCTTTTTTCAACTCTAGTTTTAGATAGATTTTTTAGGATTCTAAGTGATTCAAAATACCTCTTTAGTATAAATGCTGATGGCTCGTTTGTGCTTTCTCTTATCTTCTTTAAAATGGTGGAAGCACTTAGAATCAAAGAGATAGATCAGATGATAGAATCTATACAAAAAGATATAAAAAGACCTACTCTAAACTCAACAAATGTAGAGAGAACAGAACAAAAACAAGTGTCACAAACAACTGTTAAAAAAGATATAGCACCTATAAAACAACCTACTCCTAAAAAAGTTGTAGTTCCACAAAATAGTGATATAGATACTTTTAACAAACTAATAGAGAAAGTAAAAGATAGAAACTATAACCTAGGTGATTGTTTTGAAAAGAGTGTAAACTTCATATCTTATATAGATACAACTCTAACATGGGAAAGTTGTGCTGATGAGGAGTGTAAAAAAACACTCAAACATGGCTACTCAGCTATAAAGCAAATAGTAAGAGAGATTTATGGTTTTGAAACAAAGATAAAAGGTGTCGCTTGTCAAAAAGTAAGTGAGAATGTTCCACCTAAGATAGTTCAAGAGCCGATAGTTCAAACACCAGCTGTTGAGATTCCAGAAGTTGCTCCACAAAGTGAATCTATGATAGAAGATAGCGAGATAGGTGGAAGTTCTAGCTGTGTTACAAACTGTGCTGGTAATTCAGATTCTACAAAAGAGATAGATAATGAAGATATATTAAACCAGCCTATGGTTAAAAAGGCGACTGAACTTCTTGAGGCTACAAAAAGAACTATACAACTAAAGATCTAATCAAAAAAGATTTTATTACAGGAGATTCTTTCCCTTTTACAAAAGAGAAGTATATCTTTATACGGAATTTTGTTTCTTTTTTTGATTGTAGCAAATCTAGCTTGTGGTATATCTAGTAGAGTTGCTACATCTTTATCTAGTATCTTTTTATCTCCATTAGATAGATATAGCTTTAAAGTATCTATAATCGAGTGAAAATCTTTCATTTTATACCCCTTATTTAATCTAAAAAGAAATATAACAAAAATATATTTTAAATCAAGATAATATGGCAATATGAAATATTTATAATGGTATAAGCTTTCTAGCTCTATAATAAGAATATAAGTAGCTATACTTATAAATCTAGTTTTAAAGGATATATTATGTTCGTATCATCATATAGTACATTTATCCCTAATGAAACTACAAATAAAACAAGCAGAGTTTATAAAGAGGATACAAAAACAGAAAAAAGCTCTTTCTCCTCTAAACTTTCATCTATAACGACTCAAGAGCTTGTAAATAGTGATGGTTTACCGATAAACTACATCTCAACAAATCAAACCTTTAAAAATAGACAAGAGTTAGATTACCAAAAATTTGCCTTAGAAAACAAAGAGGAAGATGGTACAAAAAAACTAACAACTAAATTTACTCAACAAAATAAACTTGTAGATGCTAAATCAGCATATACCACAAATGCTAAACCTTTATCATTTTTACAAAAACCAAAAGCAACTTTAAGTCAAACACCAACTCTAAATAAAGCTCAATCAACAGAATTTCAAGAGTTACAAGAGAAAAGTTTACGACATAATATGGTAAACACCTATATCGAAAATGACAAATATTATAAAATAACCGCTTAAACCCTACTCTTCGACCCAAGCATCTGTTCTTATAACCCTACCATCATCAAAATATTTTAGTTTAAAAGCTTCTCTACAACAACCCTCACTAAAATCCATAATAGCTATCTGAAGAATTTTTTTACATTTTTTAGGTATATCGTAATGACCTTTCATACCTGTTAAAAACTGCTTTAATGGAACTTTTTTATCCATACCTATAACATTGTCTCTACAACCAGTAAGCCCTATATCACTAAGGTAAGCTGTGCCCTCTGCTATCTGAAAATCATCACTAGAAACATGTGTATGTGTACCTATAATCCCACTCACTTCACCCTGAAGAAGCATCATCATAGCTCTTTTTTCACTTGTAGCTTCAGCGTGAAAATCTATGAAAATATTGTCGATACCATTTTGTTTCAAACTATCTACTGTATCTTTAGCACATCTAAAAGCATTATCTACATAAGGCATAGAGAAATGTCCCATAAGGTTTAAAACAGCTAGTTTATCATCACCTATCTCATACACCTTACACCCAGTTCCAGCAACCTCTTGTGGGTAGTTGTGTGGACGAAGTAACTCATGTGTCTCAAAAAGTGGAATAATATCTTTTTTATCCCAAGTGTGGTTACCACCTGTCATACAGTCGATACCATACGATTTTAGCTCATCAGCATTTTTTGAGGTTAAACCAAAACCATGAGAGGCATTTTCATAGTTTGCTATCACAAAATCTACACCATATTTATCTCTAATCTCTAAAAGATGTGCCTTAACCATATCTCTACCAGGGCGACCTACTATATCACCTATAAATGCTATTTTCATATATTTTCTTATTATTTTATTTTTAATTAAAAAGTAGATACCGCAAAATCAGCATCCATTTTTTTATAAGCTAAATCGATCCCTGTTTTGGCACTAGAGATCATATCATCAACTGATTTATTTATATCTATATTAGTTATACCGATAGATGTTTTGAGTGTAACCTCTCTATCACCTATAAAAAAATTACTATTTGAAACAGCTGAACAAAGCTTAGAACAAAAAGCTTCTGCTATTTCAATATTTGTATGTGTCAATATCATAACAAATCTTCTATCTCCATAGTGTGCTAAAAGGTCACCTTTTCTTGATACTTTATTTAAGATTTTTATCAATGTTCTTGTTATTAACATTAAAGTTTTATCGCTATTTATACTATTTATAAAATCTTTGTCCATCTCTATCATAAGAATCGCACTTTTATATTTAAACTCTTTCATAAGTGTAATCTCTTTTTCCACTTGAAGCGTAAAGTAGCGTTTATTATAGATATTGAACTTTTTATCTATAATAATCTCATTTTCATAGTTTTTCAAAATATTAGCCGTTGCTGTGTAATGCTCTTTCATAATTGCGTTTTGTTTTTGTAAAATAGCATCAAGTTTATCTATATCATTATTTAAAGTTACCGCTATTTTTGTAGCATCTTTATTTTGATTTTTTTCACTTTCAATTCTTCTTTTTTCTAAAACCTTATTCATCATAGACATATTTTTAAAAAGATTAGACGCAACACTTAAGATTTTTCTCATAACTAGAAAACCATCTTTTAACCCCTGCTCAGATAATAAAATGATTTGATCATTATTATTGGCATCAAGTCTAATTATACGGAACATCCTCTTTTGAAAACTTTCACTTCTTGTTTCAAGTAATTTCTCAAAACAGATAGCATAATTATTTGGTGTCGGTACAATCCCTTCATTAAGCATCACAGACAGAACCTCTTGTGGATAATTATCATCATCAACAAGGGAAAAATCATCACTTTCTTTAATCTCTGATATAACATTTTTCTTTCTTGTTCTACTACGACTTCTACTTCTTAATGGTCTAGCCAAATTACCTACCTTAACATCGTTTCTAAAACTTAGTTTACTCTATTTTTTATTTATTATAGTTAAATTATATAATAACTTTTTACTTAATTTGTAATAGATTCTAACTCACTATTATTTAAGCCCGTAATTATTTTTATTGTATCTAAATCTAAACCCTGCTCTAACGATTTTCTAGCAATCTCAAGTTTTTCTTTAAGCTTACCTTGCTCTATCCCTTGCTCAATCCCATCAAGTTTAGCAGTTTCTAATTCACTTAATCTTTTACCCTCTTGTATAGATACATAATCATAAACTTCTAGTTCATCTTTATCCCAGTTATATATCTTAGCACTTTCAAAGGCTAGTTTAAACTCATCTATATTTTCATACTCTTTTGGAATCAGTTTTAAGTTTTCAGCATTTTGTATAAAGTATATCCATTTTTTTGCTAATGTATCACACTCTTGTAGAGATAGATCAAATTTTTTCAACTCTATAAAATTAAACTCAAAATCTTTTAACTCTTGTTTATGAGTTTTAGAATCTAAAATGAGATGACGAGATAAATAATCATCAGTTTCAAATATAGCAAAATCTAAGATTCCTATAAAATATACTTTTTTTAGTGTTGGGTATTTTTCAGCTTTATCTAGTTGATTCACATAAGATTTAGATGTATAGTATAAACTTCTTTTAGCGAAGTTTATATCTTTTTCCACTTGCATCTCAACTATAAACTCTTCATCATCTTGATTTATAGCTTTTATATCTAAGATAGTATTTTTTAAATCTTCTATTTTTGGTACTTGGTAAGGGTTTACAATAGTTAACGATTTGATCTGTTTAGTATCTTTAAAATCTAATATAGAGTTTAAAAAGCTTATAAGAACTGATGTTTTATTTTCATCTCCAAATATCTTTTTAAATGCTATATCATTTTTTGGGTCTGCGAATCTCATAGATGTTATATCTCCTAGTTTATAGTTCTTAACCTTACAAAACCTTCGGCTTATTGTTTCTAAGATAAAAAAGTGTAGCTTTTATAATATCATCGTCATCTTTTG
>CAYLNF010000061.1:0-5451 GCA_964385165.1 uncultured Sulfurimonas sp. | reverse complement strand
ATCTGGTGCCGCAAGGTGTGAAGGTTCAAGTCCTTTCATCCGCACCATTAACTTTCTTCAAATAAACAATCATAAAATCAAAATTTAATTCAAAATATGTTAAAATAAGTTAGAGTTTATAAAATTAAAATATCATACAACCTTTAATTTTATAGTTTTTATAAACAATTTATTATTAGGATATTTATATATGAGTTTTAAAGCAAAGTATTTTCTTCTCTCAGTTATTATCGCTTCTATACTATTTACAATTATATTTTTTATTACAGGTTATAACGCTAATGAAAAAATTGATGTAATTTTAAAGCAACACAGAGAAAAATTAGAGACAAACTACAATATTTTTCTTTATAATCAAAAAAAATTGGCAACTCAAGTTTATCAAGAGACGATTCAAGATCCTAAAGTTATAAGAATCTTGGATGAAGCTTATCACAATCAAAATAATCCTAAAAAACTTTCTAAATTGAGAGATGAGTTAAAACAACATCTATCAAAACCTTATAAAATATATAAATTAAACAACCTTTTACAATACCATTTTGTGTTCCCAAATAATGTATCATTTCTTAGAATGCACAAGCCAGAGAAGTTTGGTGATGATTTAACTGGAATAAGAGAAGATTTTGAGTTAGTAAATAAAACAAAAAAAGAGGTTCATGGGTTTACGCAGGGTAGAGTAGCACACGCTTTTAGAAATTCATACCCTGTTTTTAATCATAATCATCAATATATAGGAGCTTTTGAAGTTTCATATCCAACAGAGCTTTTTCAAAACTATCTAAATGAGATAAGCTCTATACATTCCCATTTTTTAATCCATAAAAATGTTTTTGATGCTAAAACTTGGAAAAGAGATGATTTGATACTTAATTATAAAAAAAGTATAGAAGATGATGATTTTATGGTTACAACACCAAAACATCATGATTCTAAAAAATGTTTAGATGAGAATCCACTTTATAATAAACTTCTTAAAGCTAAAGTGAAAGAATCTATAAAAAATGGTGTTATATTTAATTACTATATTATAGATAATGGTGAAGCTAAGGTGTTGACATTTATGCCTGTTAAACAGTCAGTTAAAAAGAATGTGATAGGTTGGATCGTTACATATGAGCATGATGGAGTTATATACTCTATTTTAGAAAATCTTTATTTCACAAGATTGATTAGTGGTTTTACTATATTGTTGATTTTTACTATTTTATATAACTCAATCTTACAAAAAATAGAGATAATATCAAGGGAGAAAAAATTTAAAATTATTTTTAATGCTTCTTTAGATGGTATATTGATTATAGATCCAAAAACAGATAGATTTATAGAGTTTAACAAAAATGCTTACAAGATGCTTGGTTATTCAAAAGATGAATATTCAAACTTTACTATAAAAGATATAGATAAAACAGCTAAAGTTGAGTTGTATAAAAAAGATAGATTAAAAGATGGTTTTAACAGTTTTATAACTCAACATAAAACTAAATCTGGTGAGTTAAGAGATATTAATGTAACTATTCAGTTAATAGCATTTGATAATGAAGATATTATTCAAGTAACTTTCCATGATATTACTGAGCAAAAACAGTTAGAGAAAAACCTAGAGGATGCTAAATTAAAAGCTGAAGAGGCTACACAAGCAAAAAGTGAATTTTTAGCAAATATGAGTCATGAGATTCGTACACCTATGAATGGAATCATAGGTTTATCTCATCTTGTTTTAAAAACATCACTAGATGATAAACAAAGAGGTTTTCTTGAGAAAATAGATAACAGTGCTAAAGCTTTACTTGGTATTATAAATGATATTTTAGATGTATCTAAAATCGAAGCTGGTAAATTAACTATTGAAAAAGTTGAATTTGATCTTTTTAGAACGATAGATAATACGATAGATTTAATAAGTTATAAAGCACATGAAAAAAATTTAGAATTGATTATCAGCTATGATAACAATATGGGTAAAAACTTTTATGGTGATAGTTTGAGAATCTCTCAGATAATTATAAATCTTTTAGGTAATGCTGTTAAGTTTACCGAAAATGGGGAGATAGGTATCTATATCAAAAAAATAAAAAAAGATAGATATAGATTTGAGATACAAGATACAGGAATCGGTTTAACAGATGAGCAACAAAGTAAGCTATTTAAAGCTTTTTCACAAGCTGATGGCTCAACAACTAGAAAATATGGTGGTACAGGTTTAGGTCTTAGAATTTCTAAACAGCTTGTTGAGTTGATGGGTGGTCGTATTTGGATTGAGAGTGAGTATGGTGTCGGTAGTAAATTTATATTTGAGATAGATCTACAAGAGATAGAAAAAGAGCAAAAATATACTATATTTAGTGATAAAAAAGTTTTAGTAGTAGATGATAATAGATCATGGCACAATATCTTGGCATCAACATTAGAGATGTTTAGTATAGAGGTTGAACACTCTTATAGTGGTGCTGAAACCTTAGAGATATTATCAAATTGTGATAATAAATTTGATCTGATTCTAATGGATTGGAATATGCCAGATTTAGATGGTATAGAAACAACTAGAAAATTACATGAACATTGTAAAGACAATACACCTCCAGCTGTGATTATGGTGAGTTCATTTAGACAAGAATCTATATCTAAATTAGCTGATGATGTTGGGATAAATCTATTTTTACAAAAACCATTAAATCCATCACTTTTAAATGATGTTTTGATAAATATCTTTTTAAATAAATCTATGGATAAAATCATTCAGAAGAAAGATACTTTAAGTGATAATCTAAATAAATTAGATGGTTCAAATATACTTTTAGTAGAGGACAATAAAACTAATCAACTTGTGATAATGGGTCTATTAGAAGATTCAAATATTGAGATTGATATAGCAAATAATGGTCAAGAGGCTGTTGATATGTATAAAACAAACAATAGTTATGAGTTGATACTTATGGATCTTCAGATGCCAATACTAGATGGTTATGAAGCAACAAAACAGATAAGAGAGTTAGATAAAGATATACCTATCATAGCATTAACAGCAAATGCGATGAAAGAGGATGTTGAAAAAACTCAAGCAGTTGGTATGAATGAACATCTAAATAAACCGATAGAGGTTGAGAAGCTTTATGAAACACTTTTAAAATATATAGATAAAAATAGAAGTGATGATAGATATGGGTTTAAGCACATAGATTCAAATGTTGGTTTGTCTTATATAGCTGGTAATGAGATGTTATATAAAAGGTTGTTAAATGATTTTTATGATTCATATAAAGAGCTAGATATTGATAAGTTAGATTCTCAAGAGTTTAAAACAGTTATCCATAACATAAAAGGACTGTCAGCTAATATTGGTGCTATAAACTTGAATAATATTGCGATTAGGGTAGAGAGTTTAGATGATGAAAACTTAATTTTATCATTTAAAGATGAACTAAATAATGTATTAATAGATATTCAAAAGATAAAATAAATAGCTTAATTCAACTCACTTTTTTACATATATAAATTTATACTTTCCTTTTTATAAGGAAATAAATTTATATAAAAATCAATTTTAATCCCCATAATTCTTGTATATTCTATGTGCTTTAGGTACAATTACACTCCCTTAAAATAGTTAGACAAGATCTAACGAGTTCTTTAGAAGGAAAAACATGGAAAAAATTCGTTTAAAATTGAAAGCTTACGATCATCGTGTACTTGATAGATCAGTAGCATCAATCGTTGAGGCTGTAAAGCGTACAGGTGCCGTAATTCGTGGTCCGATACCTTTACCTACAAAAATTCGTAAATATACAGTTCTTAAATCTGTTCACGTTAACAAAAAAGCTCGTGAGCAATTTGAAATCCGTATGCACGCAAGAATGATAGATATCGTTTCTGCTACGCCGGAAACTGTGGATTCGTTAATGAAACTTGATTTAGCACCTGAAGTGGACGTTGAAGTTCGCTCTATGGACAAATAGGAGTAATCGTGGAATATATTGTTGAAAAAATCGGTATGAGCCGTACTATCACAGTTCCTAGTAAACCTGTTACTCTTTTAAGAGTTTTAGATGCTAAAGTATGTGAAGTTAATGAAGGTACTGCGATTGTAGCTTACAACAGCGGTAAAAAAATGAATAAAGCAATTGAAGGTCAACAAAAAAAGTATAGCCTTTCTGCTGAATTTAATCGTTTTGTTACATTAGAAGTTGCGAACACTGAAGCTGGTGATTTAGATATCGCTCCATTAGCAGAAGCTAGTGTAGTTAAATCTACTTTCAACACTAAAGGTCGTGGTTTTGCTGGTGCAATGAAGCGTTGGAATTTCGGTGGTGGTCCTGCATCTCATGGTCATAGATTTGGTCGTAGAACAGGTTCAATCGGTAATGCTGAGTGGCCAGGTCGTGTAATGAAAGGTAAAAAAATGCCAGGTCATTACGGAAATGCACAAAATAGTGTTAAAAATGAGATTGTTAGTTTTGATGCTGAAAATAAAATCATCGCGGTTTTAGGTTCTGTATCTGGTGCTAATGGTTCTTTAGGTCGTGTAAAGGTAGCTAAATAATGAGCGCAATCGTTTTAAATGAAAAAATGGAAAAAGCATCTGAGTTAGCATTACCTGAGAGTTTTTCTGGTATCAACCCACATAACCTTTATCTTTATGTTAAATCTGCTCAAGCTGCTCAAAGAGCAAATACAGCGATTGCTAAAGGTAGAAGCGATGTTCGTGGTGGTGGTAAAAAACCATGGGCTCAAAAAGGTGGCGGGCGTGCTCGTGCTGGTTCTCGTCGTTCTCCTATATTCGTAGGTGGTGGTAAAGCTTTTGGTCCTCAAAACAACCGTAACTACGATTTAAAAGTAAATAAAAAGCAAAAGAAATTAGCTTTAAACTTTGCTTTAAATGAGCATGCAGAAAATGGTTCTTTATTTATTGTTGATTCTATTGAGATCGCATCTGGTAAAACTAAAGATGCTAAAGCAATGTTCAAAGCACTAAACCAAAGAGATACTCTTTTTGTTAAATCGTTATTAGATGAGCCAACTTTCTTAGCTTTTGAAAATATTCAAGCTACTTATGTTGTTGAATCAAATGAATTAAATGCTTTCTTAGCTGCTAACTATCGTTCATTAGTGATCGAAAAAGCAGTATGGGAAAATCTTGTAAGTGAGGCTAAGTAATGGCAGATATTACAGATATTAAATCTATTCTTTATACAGAAAAGACTCTTGGTATGCAAGAAGATGGTGTTATTGTTGTACAAACTTCTGTTCGTATGACAAAAACAGGTCTTAAGGAAATTTTTCGTGAGTATTTTGGAATCGTTCCAAGTAACATTAACTCACTTAATCAAAGCGGAAAAAGAAAAACATTCCGTGGTGTGAAGGGTAAACAAAATGACTATAAAAAGTTTTATGTTACATTACCTGAGGGTGCACAAATAGAAAGTTTGGCGGTATAACATGGCAATTAAAACT
>CAYLNF010000060.1:0-5582 GCA_964385165.1 uncultured Sulfurimonas sp. | reverse complement strand
TTTTTTTATTATTAATATTTGGTTATTTAACTAAATTATTATAATAAATATTTGAGGTAGAGGGGTTAGTAGCCCTTTACCTCTACTTATATTTAGAACTTAAACTCTCAAAAACTTTTTTATGAAACTCATTTTCAGTAGGTAATTTCAAGCTAGAATCTCTTAGTTTCTCACCCCACATAGGGTTTGGAAAATAGCTATCATCTTTAAATCTTGCCATAACATGAAGATGAACTCTTGGTAGCATATTGGCAAATGATGCTAGATTTATCTTTGTTGGATTGTAGTAGTTTTTCATCTCTTCCTCTACTATATCATAAACATCCCATAGTTTAACTCTTAACTCTTTTGGAACATCACCTAACTCTTTGTATGGCTCTTTAGTAAAGATTTTTAACCAAGGAATCTCACTATCCTCTTTTTCTATATATAGCTCATTATCTTCATATATTATCATCTGTAATTACCTAGTTTAAATTTTTAGGATTATATCGGTTTATTGTAAAGTTTTGTAGATTTTAATTGAAAGGGGAGGGGATAAAGTCCACAAATTGTGAACTTTATATAAAAGTGGTTGTTTAGTCTCTATGTCTATTAGAGTTTGAACGGTTACCTCTGTAACCACCACCATCACGGCTTCCACCTTCACGATTACCACGGTAACCACCACCTCCACCGCTACGGTTTCTATCACGATTACCACGGTAACCACCACCGCCACCATTACGACTTCTACCACGACCACGACCACCACGATTTCCACCACCTCTTTGAGCAGCACGAGCAAGGATAGCATCTAATCTATCAGCAGGGATACCGATAGCATTTGGACCTTTTATCTCTTGTTGGTCAAGTAACATAGAGATAAGTTTATAAGCCATTTGCTCCTCATCTATATCTTCACGAAGTCTGTCTAAAACTTTATGAGCTTCATCATAGATTTTATGATCTTCAACTTTTTTAACTAACGCATCAATAGTTGAACTTCTTAGGTCATTTTTACTTGGAACAAAAGCGTGATTCATAGAAGTTCCAACTTTTGCTTTGATTTTTTGAAGTTCTTTAAACTCATGTGGAGTTAAAAGTGTGATAGCTTTACCTTTAGTACCAGCACGACCAGTTCTACCGATACGGTGAACATAAGACTCAGGGTCAAAAGGGATATGGTAGTTAAAAACATGAGAGATATTGTTTACATGGATACCACGAGCAGCAACATCAGTAGCAACAAGAACTTTTACAGAGTTTTGTTTAAAGCCTTTGATAACTGTCTCTCTTTGTCTTTGCTCCATATCACCATGAAGACCATTAGCTAAATAACCAGCATTTGAAAGAACATTTGAAAGTCTATCTACTTCCGATTTTGTTCTACAAAATACAACAGATTTACCAATATCTTCAGAATCCATAAGACGGATAATCGCATCATCTCTCTCAGATTCTTCAATCACATAGTATGATTGTTCAATGTCAGCATTAGTTGTTTCCCCTTTAGTGATTGAGATAAATTCAGGGTTTTGTAAAATTCTCTCAGCAAGAATCTTAATAGGTTTAGGCATAGTAGCTGAGAATAGAAGTGTTTGGCGGTTAGTTGGTAGGTAAGAGAATATCTCATTGATATCATCTAAGAATCCCATATCCAGCATCTCATCAGCTTCATCTAAAACAACGATACTTGGAGTAAAGCTATTTAGCATATCTTTTTTAAGTATATCTAAAAGACGACCTGGAGTTGCTACAACTATGTTAGCCCCACGCTCAATAAGGTCAAGCTGTCTTTTGTATGAAGAACCACCATAAACAGTTACAGTTCTTACACCCATATTTCTACCATATTTGTATAGTTCATCTGAAACTTGAGTAGCAAGTTCACGAGTTGGTGTGATAACTAAAACTTCAACACCAGCATTAAGCTTCATATTTGAGATAGCAGGAAGACCAAAAGCAGCTGTTTTACCAGTACCAGTATGAGCTTGTGCCACCATATCACGACCAGCTAAAACAAATGGGATAGCTTGAGCTTGAATCGGGCTTGGAACTGTAAAACCAGCATATTTAACTGCTTGTAGAACTTCTTTTCTTAGGTTTAAATCATCAAATGTGATTGTTACTTCTTCTTTTTGAGTGTTTTCTTGTGCATTTTCTTGCATCATAATCCTTTAATTTAAGGAGATGATGAAAGCAAGTTTGGCTAATCGCTAAACCAAGGCACCTTCCCCTTAAAGTATTTAGCGAATTATACTAAAATAATACTTTTAAACTCTTTAAGTAAATTATAAGAATAATTATTTTAAGACTCTTTGTTTCAAAATTGCTCTAAAAAAAAACTATTTTTCGCTACCATACAACTATGAAAATACAAACACAATATAATTACGAAAAAATATGGACAGATACAAAAGAGGATGATCTTTTAAAGATTATAGAAGAAGAGGTTGGTGATGCTGATTCTAAGGGTACACTTATCTATATTAAAGATGTTATTAAAACAGGAAAGACAATTAGTGTTGGTTCTTGTAAATTTAGAATAAAGTCAGAAAAATGAAAAAAAGAACAAAAATTTTAGCGACAGTTGGACCAGCTTCAGATTCTTATGAGATGATAGAAAAACTTATGAGAGCAGGTGTGAATGTTTTTAGATTAAACTTTTCACATGGAACACATGAGTATCATTACGATGTTTTACAAAAGATAAAAAAAGCTCAGAAAAATACAGGTTTATTTGTGGGTGTTTTACAAGATATTAGTGGACCAAAGATTAGAGTTGGTAAGATTGAAGTGCCTTTTAAACTTGAAATTGATGATGTTGTTGAATTTGTAAAAGATGAGATTGATGGAATTCAAGTATCAAAAAATTATTATAAAACTTGTATAAATCAGCCAACTATTTTAAAGCAGTTAAAAGTTGGTGAGTTTATTTATCTTTATGATGGGATGATTCGAACTGAAGTTATTGAAGTTTTAGAAGAATCTGTAAAAGTAAAAGTTCAAAACAGTGGCTTACTTTCATCAAGAAAAGGTGTAAATTTTCCAAATACTAGACTAGGTATTGATGTTTTAACTATAAAAGATAGAAAAGATATGCTTTGGGGAATTGAAAATGAGGTAGATTTTATGGCTATCTCATTTGTTCAAGATGCTAACGATATGTTAGATGCTAGAGCTATTATAGATGAGCATAATGGTAGAATTCAGCTTTTTGCTAAGATAGAAAAGTTTGATGCTGTTGAAAATATAGATGCTATTTTAAAAGCTTCTGATGGTTTAATGGTCGCTCGTGGAGATTTAGGAATAGAAGTACCTTTTTATGAAGTGCCATCTTTACAAAAAATGTTAATAAAAAAAGCAAATGAAGCTTCAAAACCAGTTATAACTGCAACTCAAATGTTACTTTCAATGACAACACAAGAGAGAGCAACAAGAGCAGAAATAAGTGATATAGCAAATGCTGTTTTAGATGGAACTGATGCTGTAATGCTTTCAGAAGAGAGTGCAGTTGGACATAATCCAGTTTTAGCAGTTGAAACAATGGTTCAAACGATTCAGGGTGCAGAGAGAGTTTACCCATTTAATAAATTTGCAGATTTTAAGATAGATGATGCGACAGATAGTATAAATGAAGCAGCTATTAGACTGTGTGAAGATATAGATGCTTGGGGGCTTATAGGCTTAACAGCTTCTGGTTCATCTGCTAGAAAACTATCTCGTTACCGTCCTCGTCGTGATATTTATGCTGTTGTCCATGATGAAAAAGTAGCAAAATTTTTAACTATATGTTGGGGAGTAGTTCCAGCTTTTATGGTTAAAAAAGATTCACTAGGTCAAATGATGAGTGAGGTTATGAATCAAGGTATAGATAGAAAAGTGTTAAAACTTGATAAAAGTTACATATTAACAGCAGGGGATCCAGTTGGTGTTGCTGGTTCTACAAATATGATTAGAATCTTACGAGAGCATGAGATGATGTTCTTTAAATCACTTAAAAAGTGATTTAAAGATATTTTATAAAGATTGAACGGTTGGAGTAAATGTAGCAAAGGTATCAGCAGTTATAGCTTCAAACCAGCCTGTTAATCCTGCTCCTGCATTTGTATTGTAGTATTTACCATTATCTTTAGGTATAGTTTCTTCTATAGTAAAACCTTTATCTGTAAATTTAAAATCTTTATAGATAGCGATTCCAAATTTATCTTTATCACTTTTTACCATTGAAAAACATGAAGCTGAAATATCATTTATGGGTTTATCTACATTATTTAAAATTCTATTTGCTATCATCTCTCCAGCTATTTTTGCAGAGCTATAAGCTGTTTGAGCAGCAGCTGGGATTCCACCTTTTTTCTTAGGGTTATTTTTAAGTGTACCTTTTCCATAAAAAGCACTATCTCCAATCACATAAACTTTATTATCAGTTTTTGTATAGAATCTTCTTTTTGCTAAAACTGCTCCACCCCAAGAGTTAGTTTTAATCCCTGCCATAGAGATAAGTGAACTAGCTTTTTGTATAGGGATTAGATTTAAAACATCATATTTCATCGTGCTTTTTACATAATCAGCATCATCATTAATACTACGATATGTAATCTCTTTTTTATCAAAATCAACATCCATTAAATCAAAACCACCAACATACTCTATAACATCACTATATAAATCTTTGAAAACTTGTTCAAATGCAACAGCTTTTGCTTGTGGGCGAGGTGAGTTGTCTAAAATCATAACTTTTGCTTTTCCAACTAAATTGTTTTTCTTAATCCAGTTAGCAATCATACAAGCTCTCTCATAAGGTGCTGGTTTACATCTTTGAAGTGATTTATGTGCTACACTTGATTTTAATGATTTTGTGATGTGTGGACGAGGTGGAATGATAGCTATAATTCCCTCACCACCATTAGCTTTAAACTCAGATAGTTGTTGAATTAGTCTTGCATGTTCAATTCCAGAATCACTGATTAATCCACCTGGTGCTTCAAGTTTAGCTTGTCTAATTTTTGCTTCGCTCCAATGTGGAAATTCAACTTCATAGTTGTACTCAATTCCTGGAGCCATAACTAAAAAATCATACTCTAAAAATCCACTTGATGTTGAAACAGTTTGTGAGATTCTATCGATTCCAACAACCTCTGCTTGGATAACTTCAAAACCATACTCTTTTTGAACATTAGTGTAATCAAATACAAAATTTTCTTTTTTAAACTTAGAATCACCACTAAGTAAAGTATTACTCATTGGGCATACAAAATAGTGTTGATTTCGCTCAATAACTATAACTTCTATCTCTTTATTTGAATCTGTTGCTACAATAGCTGATGCAGTATTTAAGCCACCAAATCCACCACCAATAACCACAACTCTTTTTTTAGTTTTTTTACGAATCGGATTTAAAGTTGTATTGAATGTTTTTTGTTGAGAATTTGTAGTTTTATTAGTATCTGGAGTAGGAGTTGTACAACCACCAAGAGCCACAACAGCACTAGCACCTGCAAACCCCATAAAAGTTCTTCTTTTCATAATTTAGTTACCTTGAGTTAATTTTCTAAAATTATAACCAACATAACTAAGTATAATATTTAATATTTCAT
>CAYLNF010000059.1:0-5749 GCA_964385165.1 uncultured Sulfurimonas sp. | reverse complement strand
CAAAATACGGATTTGCAGTAGCAATATGCTCCATAAAACCTACCTTTGTTTTTAAAACGATATTTATAATAAATATCATCCTAATTGATAATTTGTTTTCTAGTAGTAAAACTAGAAAAAACAGTTACTTGCACTATATCTAAAAGAGTATTAAAAAAAAGAAAATTTTTGTGTAGAAAGATGCTAATGTCACTAATTGCAACATAATTATTAGCATCTAAAAATGAAGAAGTTAAGCTATTTTGGGTTACTTATTTAAAAATCCCATAGATTTTTCACTATCAAAATTTACATTTTGTTCTTTTGTGATCTCCTCTATGAAATCATCTAAAGTAAATATAGGATTTTCTCTAACAGCAACTTTATAAGCAGTATTTTTAACTATGAGGTTTATTTGACCACCAGTAAGTGAGTATTTTGCCAGTTTTTTTGTATCTATATCTTCGCTGTATGGGGCATCTTTTGGTAGCATTTTATCCCACAACTCCACCCTTTGAGATTCGTTTGGTTTTTTAAACTCTATCTTATAGTTAAATCTTCTTGAGAACGCTTTATCTATATTTTCTAGTAGGTTTGTGGTTGCTATGAGCATACCTTTAAAGTTTTCAATCTGTTCTAAAAATATATTTTGCATCTGGTTGTGCATCTGATCGGCACCACTTGTCACACCACTACTTCTAGCACCTAAAAATTGATCTGCTTCATTTAGTAACAAAATAGGTTCAGATTTTGTTTTTTCACATAGTTCATAAAAAGTATCAAAAATCTTACGAACATTTTTTTCACTTTCACCAACATACATAGATAGGATTTTAGAACAATCAAATGCTAAAACTTGCCTTTTTAGAGATTTCGCTAGAGAGTAGGCTGTCATAGTTTTACCAGTTCCAGCATGACCATAAAATATGATTCTAGCATCGATACCACTTTTTTTATCTTTGATTCCCCATTCAATAAGGCGGTTTACAACATCTTTATCAACTTGTTTCATAAGATTTTCTAATGTTGTTTTTGTTTTTTCATTTAAAACAACATCATCTAAGGAGGTTGTTGGCTCAACAAGCTCAAAAATATCTTGCTCCTCTATCAGAGCATTTAGTTTTAATCTTTTAACTTTTTTATTTTTTTGTGGATGTATTATCGATTGTAAAACATCATCAACTATAAAAAATGCTCTTGAGATTCCACCAAAAGGGTTAAGTGTCTCTTCATAATCTATAATCTCTGAGCTTACAAGGTGTGAGCCATCTTCTAAGATAGAACGGTTTTTGATTCTATCGTACTCATCTAGTGAGATTAGCTCTATAAGTGAGTTCATCTCTCTGAGTGAACCATCAGTAGCACTATACTCTTCACGAAGTAGGGCTATAAATATCACTTGCTCTTTCTCATCCATCTTTTTTTGTTTAAAGAATCTATCTAAAACAAGTTTTTCAGAAGTGAGTTTTACTCTATCTTCGATTCGTTTCTCTAAAAGCTTTAGTTTGTTTTGAACTCTATCGATTCCGAGGGAGTGTTCATGAACATTTTGGCGTATAGTAGCCATCTTTTGGTAGAGTTCGATTCTAAAAAATTGATCTTGAAGATATTCTAAATGATCTACATAAGGTTTAATATCTGGAAGATCAGCCTCTTGATAACCATCTTGAAGTAGTTTTAAAAATGATGGAGCTAGAGCTATGGCTGTATTTAAAATCTCTAAAGGTGTTACTTCAGAGATCTTTACAGGTGTAAAACTTTGTTGATTTAACCAACCAAGTTCAAGTAGTAGTTTTATCTCTTTTAGATGATCTAAATATTTAAAATCGCTATCATCATATAGCTCAAGTAAAAGCTCTAAAACTAAAATTTCATCTTGACCTTGTATATATTTTTGTGTTAGATACTGAAGTATTTTAGCTTCACTATTTTCACACTTTAGGTTTGGAAATATTTTAGATTTCTCAACCTCTTTTATACTTATAAAATCAACTAAAGTTTTCATCTATATCCTTAATATTTATAGCTTACACCTGTTGAAAAGATGTAAGTTTCACTACTATCAAACTCACCATTAAGGTGATCATTTGTAACACTTCTTGAATCTTTCATAGAGCAAAGCATCCCAAATCCAGCACTAAGTTTTTTATCTATTTGGTATTTAGCACCAAACGAGATACTTTTAGAATCTGTCCCTGGTAACTCAAAACTTACAGATTGTTCTGGTATAGGTGTCTCATCTATGATAAAACCTGCCATAAGTGTTAGTTTATCTAACTCTTGTGTTACACCAAAACGGTATGTAGTTGTATCTTCCCAACCTTTTGTGATAGGGTCATCCATAGATGGTTGAAGTATCGCTGGGATATTACTAGTGTAGTTAAAATCTAGTGTTTTATAAGCAGACCAGTAACTTTTTTCATAAACTAACTCTAAAGTTGTTTTTGATTTAAAAGTGTAAGCTAATGCGATGTTTAGTTGAGCTGGTAATGGTACTTTTACACTTCCACCACCATCATAAACTTTGGCATCTCCGATATATAATTTAGCATTTCCCTCTTCTTCCAAATCAACCTTATTGCGGTATGTTAGACCAAACTCTAAAGCTGAAGTTGGTTTATATGATAGGGCTAGGTTATAACCAAAATCAAGGCTATCACCCTCCATATCACGAGAGGCAGTAGATGAACTCTCAACAATTCCATGTGAGCTTAAGATTCTAGCACCAAATGCTACTGCTAGATTATCATTAACTTTATAAGATAGAGTAGGGTTTAGCTCAACCACTTCAAGTGTAAATTTTTGTGCTACATCTTTAGCTGGTGATTCTCTCCACTCTTTTGTTACACCACTAGGTACAACCATACTAAAACCAAAAGTGAATTTATCATATTTGTTAGATACATAGTGTATAGATGGTATAAGAGGAAGTTCACTTTCAGATTCTATATCTAAACCATCTATACCATAAGCTGAACCTTTGAATCTTGCTGAATCAACACTTATTAGTATTAGGTTGGCATTTATGAGATTCTCATCTTTCATAAATGACATATTAGCAGGGTTGTAGTAAGCTGTATCTGCTCCACTTGAGTGAGCAACATTTGCTGCTAAAAGAGATACCGAGCTAGTAGAAGTTTCAGGAATCTTGTAACCGTTAGCGTAGATAGCAGTTGTAGCTATCAATGAAAGTGTTGTTAGTTTTACCAGTCTATTTTTCATCATTAAATCTCCCCTGATCTTATAGCATTAAACCAACCAATAGCATTTGAGTAAGCTGCTACAGCACAGTTTGAGTGTATAGTTTCACCATTTAGGTAATCAGCAGTTATACCATCTATGATAAGTTTTTCTACATCTACTGCACCGTTAGAGTTAAGTGTGTACTCAACACCATTTGTCATATCAACAGGTACAATATCATCGTTAGAGCAGTGTATAAGTTTGATCTTTGTTGTAGCTGACCAATCTCCAGCATTATTCTCTTTGAGTTCAACTCTTAGTTTATTTTCTGGGGTAGCTTCATAATCTGATATGAAACTATCTTTAAAGAGGTAGTTTGTAGGTGCGTTTAGTGTAAGACCAAGTTTTAGTTGTATATCTAAAAGTGAGTTATTACCATCAAAAAGGTTCTCAAATGCTGGTAGTTTAGTATCTAATACCATCTCACTTAATGTTAAGTTTGAGTAGGCATTAGCATAAGAATCTGCTAAAAAAGCTATAAATGCTGGAACACTCATAACACCATCAGATTTGATAATAGAATCACCAAATTTATCTAGTAGATATGGACCAGCCATAGGTGCTATACCCATTAGGTTAAACTCACCTTGATGGTTTTTCTCAATCTCTTCTGCTAATGTTAAAGCAACATAACCACCCTCAGAGTAACCAGAGATAAATAGCTGAGAATTGAAAACAATGTTGTTATCTGTCATATATCTTTGTGAAGCTTTTATCATATCAAGTGAAGCTCTAGCTGAAGCTTTCTTTAGTAGGTAAGGGTGTCCTTTATCGTTAGAATCTCCATAACCTATATAGTCTGGATAGATTCCAGCAAAACCAGCATAACCTGTCATAGAGACAGCTAAAGGGTAGTTTGGCATACCATCTTTAACCTCTACATTAGTAGGTGCTTCAGAGTTTAAAAAGATAGTACCGTGGTTATCACAGATCATAGATACAGAGAAAGGTTGTTCACCTTGTGAGATTCTATATGCTTGGTACTCATCACTAGCAGTTGGAATCACTAGTAAACCAGATGCTACTACATCTTCATCATTTTGATCTTTTGTGTTGTATGTAATCTTAACAGCTTTATATCCAAAGGCATTTACAGCATTTGGATCTATTGATGATTTTACAATGCTTAACATCGTTGAGCTATTTATATCATCAATAATTTCAGCTTTAACAAAATTGTCCCCAACAATATTCTCTCCAGTATTATCAATATCATTACAACCTGAAAAAATAGTCAATGATGATATAAGAGCAACACTAAGAGAGATGACTTTTATATTTTTTAACAAAACTAACCCCTTAATTAAATTGGGTTAAGTTTAACTAAAATATCTATAAAAATAAATTAATGAACCATTATATTTATAGTTACTCCACAAAAGAGTACATAAGTTCTATCTCTTGTTTCCAAATAGTATCATCTATGGTTTCTAAAATTAGTGGTATATCATCCATCCTTTTATCATTCATAATAAATCTAAAAGCATCTAGTCCTATCTCACCTTCACCTAGTGAGTGGTGTCTATCTACTCTACTACCTAGTGGTGGTTTAGAATCGTTTATGTGCATACCCATAAGATACTCAAAGCCCACTATATCGCTAAAATCACTCCAAGTTTTGTCGTATGCTTCCCTTGTTCTTATATCGTAACCTGCTGTAAACATATGGCAAGTATCTATACAAACACCGATTCTTGATTTATCTTCCACTTTATCTATGATGTGTGCTAGATGTTCAAACTTATAACCTAAGTTTGTCCCTTGTCCTGCTGTGTTTTCTATAACTGCTTTTACATTTTTTGTTTTATCTAGTGCTATATTTATAGATTCTGCGATCTTATCTAAACACTCTGTTTCAACATTTACTAAAAATTCAGCATCATCTTTTTGTTTTTTAGTAAGTTTTACTAAGTGACTACCTGGGTGAAAGTTAAGTCTATCTAACCCTAAAATATCACATCTCTCTAGTTCATCTATAAAAGCATTACGACTTTTTAGTAGTTTTTCATCATCTGGATTACCAAGGTTGATGAGGTAGCTATCGTGTGGAAGTATATGTTTTGGTAAAATCCCACTCTCATCTAGTTTTTTAAACCATTTATCTAGTGTTTTTGTATCAAGTGGTTTAGCATCCCATCTTTTTTGATTTTTAGTAAAAAGAGCAAAAGCCTTTGCCCCAATCTCTTGAGCATTTGTTATAGCATTAAAAACCCCACCACTAGCAGAACAGTGAGCCCCTACAAATTTGTTGTTTATCATTTTTTATCCTTCTTGTTATTTTAGCTGAAACTAAAAAATATATCTATTTATCTAAATTCTATTTTGCTTATTATGATTTACTTTTTTACCAACTTTAAGTTTTTAACTTCTTCTACTCTTAAACCAGTTTTTAAAGATATAGTTTCAACATCTAAAACATCTAGTAGGTTTCTAGCTATCTCAATTTGTTTATTTTTCTCACCTTCAATCTTTCCTTTCTTTCGACCCATAATCTCACCAATCACATAAGTAGATTCATAAGCACTTG
>CAYLNF010000058.1:0-5779 GCA_964385165.1 uncultured Sulfurimonas sp. | reverse complement strand
TAAGCAAGTTATAAAAAATGACCAATCACTTTATAATGGTGATGAGTTATTTGGTGAGATAATTAGTATAGAAAAGAGTTTTTAGGCTCTTTTTCTATAAAACTCTTTCTTAAACTCATCAAATTTATCCTCTAAGATAGCCTCTCTAACCTCTCTCATAAGGTTGAGGTAATAGTGTAGATTGTGAAGTGTTGCTAAACGGAAGTAGCTTATCTCTCTAGCACGGAAAAGGTGATTCATATATGCTCTTGAGTATCTTTGACAAGTTAAACATTTACACTCTGGATCTATTGGAGTTTCGTCCTCTTTATATTTAGCACCTTTTATATTCATACGACCAAATGATGTAAATAGTGTTCCATTTCTAGCATTTCTAGTTGGCATTACACAGTCAAACATATCGATTCCTCTCTCTATGTTTTCTATCAAATCTTCTGGAGTTCCAACACCCATAAGGTAACGAGGTTTATCTTTTGGCATATACTGAGTTGTGTGTTCAACTGTATCATACATCTCATTGTTTAGCTCACCTACACTAAGCCCACCTATCGCAAAACCATCATAGTCTAAAGCACAAAGTTCAGTAGCACTTTTAGTTCTAAATGCTTTATCTGTTCCACCTTGAATGATAGCAAAGATGTTTTGTTCAATACCAACACCCTCTTTTTGTTTAGCACGAAAATACTCTATCGATTCTTTAGCCCATTGTGTCGTTCTTTCTATACTTAACTTGATTCTCTCTTGTGTAGCTGGAAGTGCTACTAAATCATCAAGAATCATCATAATATCTGAACCTAAATTATGTTGAATATCTATAACTTTTTTAGGTGTAAAAAAATGTTTACTTCCATCTATATGACTTCTAAACTCTATACCATTCTCTTTAGGTTTAGATATATCGCTAAGTGAGAAAGCTTGAAATCCACCACTATCTGTTAAAAAACTTTTAGGGTAGGTTGTAAAACCGTGAAGTTTCCCCATCTTAGCGATAGTTTTATCCCCTGGGCGAAGATATGTATGGTAAGTATTTGCTAAGATTATCTCAGCACCTAAAAGGTTTAGTACATCATCCATATCAAGTGATTTTACACTCCCTAGTGTACCAACAGGCATAAAGACGGGTGTTTTTATAGTTGAGTGGGCAGTTTTTATAGTACAAGCACGAGCATTTTTCGAGGTAGCATCTAAAATAAATTCCATAATTTTTTTATTCCTATTGTATAATTTGGGTTTTAATTAATGACATTATAACATTCTAAGAACCTTTATAGTAGAATCGTTGAAAATATTTAACTAAGGTGTGTATATGGCAACTGTAGGAATGAGTGATATTAAGAAAAATGTTCGTTTAATTGTAGGTGAAGTACCATATAAAATTGTTGAATTTCAACATGTTAAACCAGGTAAGGGTGCAGCATTTGTTCGTATGAAGATGAAAAGTTTTTTAAATGGTAAAGTTGTTGAAAAAACTGTTCATGCAGGTGATAAGTTTGAAGTTCCTGTAATCGATTACAAAACTATGCAATATCTTTACGATGATGGTGATATGTACCAATTTATGGATAATGAAACTTATGAGCAACTAGGTCTTACTTATGAGCAATGTGATGATGCTTCAAAATGGTTCAAAGATGGAATCAATGTTGATATTGTTTTTTACAAAGGTAAAGCTATCTCTGTTCAAGCTCCAGAGTTTATGGAGTTAGTTGTTACAGATACACCACCAAACTTCAAAGGTGATACATCAAGTGGAAGTAAAAAACCAGCTACACTAGAAACAGGTGCTGTTGTTCAAGTTCCTTACCATGTACTAGTAGATGACTTAGTAAAAGTAAACACTGTTGATTGTGAATTTTTAGGTAAAGTTAAGTAGTTCTAAAATGTCCCAAATTTTTTGGGATGTTTTATTATTGTGTTAAAATTCTCATATAATTAAGCCCATTTGTACTATAATTTGTTTTATTTTACATAAAGGGGAATAGTATGGGTTTAAGCAACAAAAAATTACCAAAATTGGGGTTTTTATACCTTGATTATGTACTTAGATTTTTCGACCACTCAAACTTCAAGGGTTGGCCAAACAAGATAGAGACGGTTATTTACCACTGGAAAAATGATAAAGATAGATTTATCAAAGAGGTAAAAAAGAAAAAAATTGATGTTTTGATAGGTAATATACCAGCTACTGCTTATGAAACTTTTCGTGAGATAGCAAGAGAACTTCCTCATGTTAGATTTATCCCATCTATGGATACACAATTTTCTAACAAATCAAAAGAGAATGTTACAAGATTCGCTTGGAAATATGATCTTCCAATCCCTAAAACATATATCTACTATAACCATAAAAATGCAGATAAATTTTTAAAAAAATGTGAATACCCTAAGATAATTAAAAAATCTTATGGACCATCAAACTATGGTGGATACTTTGTTCATAAGGTAGATAACTATCAAGAGGCTAGAGAGCTTTTAGATGATAAAAAATACCATCCACAATATATGCAAGATTTTGTACCAATGGAAGCTGATATTAGAGTTATGCTGATTGGTCATAAACCAGTTTGTGCTTTTTGGAGACGCGCACCAGAGGGTGAGTGGCTTACAAATACTTCACAAGGTGGAAGTATGGACTATATGGATGTTCCTAAAAATGTTCTTGATTTAGCTGTTAGAGTTTCTAAAGCTGCTAAAGCTGAGTATTGGGCTTGTGATGTTGCTTATGGTAAAGATGGTGTGCCTCGTATCTTAGAGTGTGCTACTGCTTTTGCTGCGTTCCCTTATATTAGAGACTGGATAGCTGAGTATATTATGTGGAGTTTAAGTGAGGGTAGATTTAGAAAACCACACGCTCCAATGTTTAACTGGGAAGAGTTAGGTAAGATGGATGCTTCGATTCTTAGAACTCTTAGACATATCCATTTTGGTAAATTTAGCCCAAGTTATGATGGTGAGTATTTTGGTAAGAAAAAGAAAAATTATGGTGGTAAAAAAGTTTATCTTCATAAATTAGATGAAAAATACCCTATGTTAGATGTAAAAAGAAGATATGCTGAAGAGTGGCCAAGTGAGATATATAACTATCAAGATAAATTAGCACTTAAAACTACAAAAAATCTTGAAACAAAATCTCCAAAAGCTAAAGATGTTCCAAGTCCAACAGGTGATGAATCTTCAGAATCTGTAATGGAAGATATATCTATAACCGTTGAAGAGATGGTAGATTTTTTAACTTCAGTAGAGGGAATCGGTGTAAAAAAAGCTAAAAAGATGATAGAGCATTATGGTGATGCTAATGAATTAGCAGGTGTTTTACACCAAAATGTTGAGCTATTATCAGAGGTAAAAGGTGTAACTAAAAACCTTATCTCTAAAATAGAAAAAGCTTGGAAAAAACTTTTAAAATAGATAGCTAAAACTCAGATTTTAATCTGGGTTTTTAATTTCTCCTCTAAGGTTTTAAGATATAATCACAAAAATTATTTATTATTTTAGGATTATATCTTGAGCGTACAACCTTTCACCCACCTACACCTACATACAGAATACTCTCTGCTTGATGGAGCAAATAAACTAACAAATCTTGTTACTCAAGTAAAAAAACTTGGTATGACCTCAGTTGCTATGACAGATCATGGTAATATGTTTGGAGCGATAGATTTTTACCAGCAGATGACTTCAGCAGGGATAAAGCCAATTATAGGGATAGAGGGTTATATCCATAATGGTGAAACTATCGATGATAAATCTACAAAACAGAGATTCCATATATGTTTATTTGCTAAAAATCAAAAAGGTTATGAGAATCTTATGTATCTTTCATCTAAAGCCTATATTGAAGGTATGTACTATTTTCCTAGAATCAATAAAAATGAGTTAAGAGAGCATAGTGAGGGGCTTATCTGTACCTCTGCTTGTTTACAAGGTGAGGTAAATTGGCACTTAAATCTTCAAAATGAGAGAAATGTAAAAAATGGTGCTTTAGGTTATGAGGGTGCTATCGCTGTTGCTAGAGAGTATCAAGATATATTTGGTGATGATTTTTATCTTGAACTTATGAGACATGGAATCGGTGATCAACTTTTTATAGATGAGCAGATTCTTAGAATCTCAAAAGAGACAGGAATCAAAATCATAGCAACAAACGATACCCACTACACTTACCCCGATGATGCTCAATACCATGAGGCTTTTATGTGTATAGGTATGAATAAACTTTACGATGACCCAAACCGTATGCGACACTCTGTTCATGAGTTTTACCTTAAAAGTCCCGAGCAGATGGCAAGACTTTTTGCTGATATTCCAGAAGCGATAGCAAATACTCAAGAGATAGTTGATAAATGTCAACTTGAGTTAAAACTAGGTGATCCAATCCCACCAAATTTTAAATTTACACCTGAGTATGCTAAAGCTGATGGTTTAGAGATAAACCATGAAGATGATGCCCCACTACCACCAGATGCCACTTTAGAGGAGAAAAAAAAGTGGTTTAGTGGAATCGATAAAAATGATGCTGAGTATTTTACATTTTGTTGTAAAAGGGGTTTAGAGAATCGTTTAAAATATGTTGATGAAGCTAGACATGATGAGTATCGTGAGAGATTAGAGTTTGAGATGGATATTATCAACTCTATGAAATTTCCGGGGTATATGCTTATAGTTTGGGATTTTGTAAAAGTTGCTAAAGAGATGGGAATCGCAGTTGGTCCAGGTCGTGGGTCGGCTGCTGGAAGTCTTGTTGCTTACTCATTAGATATTACCGACATTGACCCTATGAAGTATGATCTACTTTTTGAGAGATTCTTAAATCCTGAGAGGGTATCGATGCCCGATATAGATATGGACTTTATGCAGGCTCGTCGTGGTGAGGTTATAGACTATGTTGTTGAGAAATATGGGCGAAATCAAGTGGCTCAGATTATCACTTTTGGTTCACTTTTAGCTAAGGGGGTGATTCGTGATGTTGCTAGGGTTCTTGATATGCCACTATCTCAAGCCGATAAGATGGCGAAACTTATCCCTGATGAATTAGGAATCACACTTAATGGTAAAACAAAAAAAGGGCAGTTTATAGAGGGTGCCTTTCAAAAAGAGCCAAAGATAGCTGAACTTATAGAATCTGATGCGAATGCTAAAAGGGTTTGGGAGTTTGCTAAAAAGCTAGAGGGTTTAAAAAGAAACTCAGGAATCCACGCTGCTGGAGTTGTAATCTCAAATGAGGAGCTTTGGTATAAAACACCTATCTATAAACCATCAGGGGAAAATACTTTTGTAACTCAATACTCTCTAAATTACCTTGAAGATGTTGATTTAATTAAGTTTGACTTCTTGGGGCTGAAAACTCTTGATGTTATCGATAATGCTATTAAGCTCATAAAAAGAAGATATGACAGGGTTGTAGATTGGCATAAGATAGATGAGAATGATGCTAAGGTTTATGAGGTTATTCGTGGTGGTGATACAGTGGGGATGTTTCAGATAGAATCATCAGGTATGCAAGATTTGAACAAACGACTTAAACCAGATAATTTTGAGGATTTAGTCGCAGTTTTAGCACTTTATAGACCAGGACCTATGGAATCTGGAATGCTTGATTCTTTTATAGAGAGGAAACATGGTCGTGAGAAGATAGAATATACTTTTGATGTTATGGAGCCAATCCTAAATAACACTTATGGGGTGATTGTGTATCAAGAGCAAGTTATGCAGATTGTTCAAACAGTTGGTGGTTTCTCTCTTGGTTATTCAGATATTATCCGTCGTGCTATGGGTAAGA
>CAYLNF010000057.1:0-6311 GCA_964385165.1 uncultured Sulfurimonas sp. | reverse complement strand
ATGGTCTTTCTTTAGATGCATGGTTAGGTGGACTTGAAGCGAAAAAACTTCGTGTAAAACAACCACTTGTTTTATCTAAACAAGACGCTGCAGTTGATATCGTAGCTACTACTTTAGGTGGTGGTTTTGGTGGTCAAGCAGATGCACTTCGTCACGGAATTTCTCGTGCATTAGTAGCATTTGACCCAGCTATAAAAGCTATCCTTAAACCAGAGGGTATGATGACTCGTGATTCAAGAGTTGTTGAGCGTAAGAAACCAGGTAAGAGAAAAGCTCGTCGTTCTCGCCAATTCTCAAAACGTTAATATTCTACTGGAGTATTATCTTCTACTAACATTTTTTTTAAAGTGTTAGTCTCTCTATCTTACCGATGCTTTTTTAGCATTGGTAAACCCTTTTTTTCACACATTAAATTTTTTCACATATCGATTTATATAGTAACACTTATAGATTAATCTTCTTTATAATATAATTACACACAAATAAAAGGTGTTGAATTGAAAAAATTAGTTATATTTTTATTGTTTTTATTAAGTATTGTAGTAGCTATACCATTTGTTGGTAGTAAGATGGTAGATTCTGAAGTGTTGAAAGTTTTAGATAGATTAGAATCTAATGGTATAAAGCTTAAAAATAGTTCAGCTAAGTATAGCTATCTTGATAGTTCAAAACATTATCTATTTGTGATTGAAGATAGTGATAAATTTATATCATATATAGAACAGATTAAAGGTTCTAAAGTAGATTCTTATCTTCACAACCTACTAAATGGTATGGAGATAGGTACAGACTTAAAATATAGTAATATCCCTTTTAGTGATAAGATAAGTTTAGATTTTTATCCATTATCATTATCAAAAGATGCTCTTTACAAAATAACAAAAAAAGATGAACTGCTAAAAGAGTTTATAGTTGATTTTTTAGAGAGTAAGAACCTTTTATATCATATTGACTATAATCTTAAAACAACTAGGTTTAATGGTTATATAAAAGATATAGATGCTACTTATGTTACAAGAAAAGATGATACTGTTATGCTTAGTTTGACAAATTCAACTTTTAATGGTGAAAAATTATCTTTAAAACCAAAAAATATCAATTCAAAAACAGATGAGTTGTCATACACAATAAAAAATAAAAAAGGTAGATTAGATTTAACATTTGAGGGTATAAAATCTACTTTAGAGCTACAATCAAATAATGAATATTCATATAAGAGTGAATTAGCATCTTTTTTATTTAAAATCGATCCAGCTAAAGGTAAAAATATTTTTATAAATATGAAAAATCTAAAATTAGACCTTTTTACAGATAGTTTAGGGGATAAGATGGAGTTTTCAACTAAAACATCATTTGATTCTTTAAATATTGTAAATAATGATGGAACAATAAAAATAGATGGGTTTAACTACGATATTGATATTAAAAATGTAGATAAAAATAGTTATGTTGAGTTTAATAACATATTTACTAAATCAAAATCTTTAAGAACTAAAAAGTTAAAAAGGGAAGTTCCAAAATATTTATCAAAACTTTTAGCTAATGGTATAGATATAAATTTAGTAGATTTTTCTGTGAAAAATATAGATTACCATAATGATAAAGATCTAAATGGTTTTCGTTTGGGTAGTTATATAGATATTAAAAGAGATTCCAAACTAGCTAAAAAGATAAAACATCTAAAAAATCTTGATATTAGTAAGATAGATTTAGATCTATCTTTAAATATCTCTAAAAAACTTTTTCTTAGAGTTTTAAAAGAGATTCCTATGTTTATCTTTTTGAAAAACTATTCACAAGAATCTAGTAATAATCTATTTTACAAAATAAAACTAAGTGGTGGTAAAGCTCTCATAAATGATAAAAAAGTTAATTAAGTTTTGAGATATCTATTTCTTTTTCTACTGAGTATAGAGCTTTTTAGCTCTACACTCCATTTGGCTACATCTAGTAATCCATCAAGGTTAAACCCTATCTTAGCAACAGATTCTTCATCATCTGAGATAGCAAGTTTTATATTTAATGGTCTTGTAAAGTATGATGAAAATTCATCTAAAATTATAGGTGATTTAGCAAAAGAGTTTTATTTTGAAGATGATAAAACTTTAATTTTTAAATTAAGAGATGATGTTACTTGGCAAGATGGTGAAAAGTTTAGTGCTAAAGATGTCGTTTTTACTTATGAGACCATCATATCTTCAAAGGTTGTTTCACCATATAGTGCTAATTTTAGATTTGTAGAGAGTGTTGAGATAGTGGATGATTTTACACTAAAAGTTATCTATAAAAAGGCTTACTTTAAAGCTTTAGAGGTTTGGATGATGGGGATTATCCCTTATCATATTTTAAAAGATGAGAAAAACCTAATGAGTTCATCTTTTAATACAAAGCCGATAGGTACAGGTGCTTACAAACTTTACCAACTAGAACACTCAAAAAATATCATTTTAGTTGCTAACGATAGTTACTTTGAGGGTAGAGCAAAGATAGATAGAATCTCTTTTCATGTTATATCTGACCCTTTAACAAGATTTTTGATGTTAAAATCAACAGCATTGGATATAGGTTCGATAGATCCTATGGAGTATAAGAAACAACTAACTAAAAAGTTTTTTAAAGATTTTAATATTTATGAAAATATTAGTCGCTCATATACCTATTTAGGTTTTAATCTAAGAGATGAAAAGTTTAAAAACCCAGATGTGAGAAAAGCTTTATCATTAGCGATAGATCGTCAAGAGATAGTAGATATACTTTTTTTTAAACATGCTAAGGTTTGTACAGGCCCATTCTTACCAGCAACGAGAGCTTTTAACAAAGATGTAAAAACTCCAAAAAGAGATATAAAAGAGGCTAAAAGACTTCTCAAAAAAGCTGGTTATGATGAAAACAACCCATTTGAATTTGAGATAGCAACATCAAACTCAAACCCTATAAGACCTTATGCTGCTCAAATTATCCAACATCAACTAAAAGAGGTTGGTGTGGTTGTAAAACTAAGGGTTATGGAGTGGCAAGCCTTTTTAAATATGGTGGTTTTCCCACATAAATTTGATTCTGTACTTTTGGGTTGGGGTTTATCACCCACTCCAGACCCATACCTTTTTTGGCACTCAGATAATGATAAAAAAGGTGCTTTTAATCTAGTGGGGTATCATAATAAAAAGATAGATAAGATGATAGAGGAATCTCAAACTATGGTAGATAGTGATAAACTATCAAAACTTTGGAGAGAGATGTTTAAAATCATAGTAGATGATAACCCATATCTTTTTCTTTATATCCCAAATAGTATAACAGCTGTAAATAAAGATATAAAAAATGTGAAACCAAGTTTAAGTGGAATTTGGTATGATTATATCAAGTGGGAAAAAACTACAAAAATTAGAAAATAGGATTCTAAAATGGGTTGGACTTGTCAACATGATTTAAAAGGTCATTGTAAACTACTAAATAAAGCTTGTGTTCCTGGTATGAAAGGGTGTATTTTAAAAAAAAGTGAATACATTTTTAGTACAGGTAGTTATGAAGAGGATAAAAAGATTCAAGATGGTAAAAAAGAGGAGATAGATTTTGCTGCTTTGGCAAGATCTAACTAATATATAACTTTTATTTTTCTTATGGAACTTTAATTGCTTCTTATAACTTAGATTAAATAAATATATATATTTGACGATATGTTGTATAAGAAATATTATAATAATGGAAGATTATTACTACAAAAGGATTTGTTATGGGTGTCTCTTCATTGGGTGCTGGTTCTAGTATATTAACACAGGATGTTATTGATCAGTTAAAGGCTGCTGATAATGCGAAATTTGTAGCTCCAATTGATGCTAAAATCAGTGCTGAAAATAAAAAACAGATGGCATTTGAGACTACACAAGCTGGTGTCGATAGTGTTTATGAAAGTTTAAAAAGTGTAAATGAGTATGGTGTTTTTGAGGGTCGGACTACATCTCTAAGTAAAGATGATGTTGTTGATGTTACAGCTGCTGAGGGTAGTGATATTCAAGATTTCACTTTAGATGTAACACAAATCGCTACAAAAGAGATAGTCCAAAGTGGTCAGTTTGATACAAAAGATTCAAAAATCGCTGATGGTGATGGAACTATGGAGCTTAGTGTTGGCGATAAAACATTTTCTATCGATTATAACGCTAGTACATCGTTAGATGATCTAAAAGATCTCATAAATGATAAAGCTGGTGATAGTGTTAGTGCTACTATTATTCAGGTAGCTGATGGTGATTATAGACTTATGTTGAGTTCAGCTGAAACAGGTACAGATCAAGCTATATCTATATCTGATAGTGATGATGGCTCTTTAGTGGATCAACTAAAACCAGATGAGGATTCAGATGATGATATAGATGGTATGACGAATGTTCAAGAGGGTGTTGATGCTAAATTCAAATTTAACGGTTTAGAGATAACTCGCTCTAGTAATAATGTTGATGATCTTTTAACAGGTGTGAAAATAACATTAAAAGATGTTGGTAGAACAGAAGTTAATGTTGAGCAAGATAGAGCAAGAATCGAAGATAGAATCACAAACTTTATAGATAAATATAACTCAATGATGTATCAACTAGGTGTAGATACAAAATCTAGTCAAGATGATGAAGAGAGAGGTGTTTACTCTAGTGATACCACTATGAAAAATATGAAATCAGATTTTATGAATATCATACCATCTGTTGGTGGTGACGCTGGTAGATTACAAGAGTTTGGAATTGAAGTTGATAGAGAGGGTAGATTATCTTTAAACAGCAAACTTTTAAATGAAAAACTTGACGAGAATCCAGAGAATGTTCACTCATATTTTATAGGTGGTACCTATACACAAGATGATGGTTCAACCATCGAACTTAAGGGAGCTTTTGCTAGTTTAGAAAATAAATTTGCTGATTATAGTAAGGGTGGAAAAATATTAGATAACTATTCAGATTCTATAAACACAAGGTTAGATTCATTATCTGCTCAAAGGGAAAAAGCTGTTGAGAGATTGGATAATAGTTATGAGATTATGCAAAAAAAGTTTGCTTCATATGATTTGATGATAAGTCAATATAATAAAACATCAGATATGTTTATTCAGATGATGAATGCTGATAATAATGATTAAAATTTATATTTGATAGATTAAAGAAATAGTTTTTAGTGTCGATATAGGTTTATACAAAAGAATAATTAAGGATTTTTAAAATGTATGGTAGTAGCGCTCATAATATATATGCACAGAATAATGTTGGTATAGAATCTCCAGAAAAACTTATAGAGATGCTTTATGAGGGTGTACTTCGTTTTAATGCCCAAACAAAAAAAGCGATTAAAGATAAAGATATAGAGAAAAAGTTTTATTGGGTTAATCGCTCTATCGCTATTATTACAGAGTTAATCGCTGTTTTAGATCAAGATCAAGAGGGTAGTATAGCTAAGTATCTATCTGGATTATATAACTTTCAGATTCAAACATTATCTAAATCGGTTATAGATGATGATTTAGATAAAATCGATGAGGTTAGTAATGTTTTTAAAGGTCTTTTAGAGGCTTGGAGAGAAACTACAAATGTGGCTCACTAACTTTAAAATAGCTTTAGTTGAGAAAAATACAGATAAACTCTCTAAGCTTATGGAGGATGTTCCCCCTTTAAACAATGATAAAGAAAGGGAAGAGGCTATATACCTTCTAAAACAAGCTACTGAGTTTGTTACTATATTAAAAAATGATACAGCCCACTCTATGAGACAGATACAAAAGAACTTAAAATTTTTAAAATCTACACAACACAATCAAACTAAAAGATTAGATATTACTACATAATTTTAAACTAGATTCTAACTATTTAGATAAATAATGTATAATATTGTAAATACATATAAAAGATAACTATGAAAATTATTGTAATCATACCAACATATAACGAAAAAGAGAATATAAACGAAATTATAGATGCTGTTCTTTCACAACATGAATCTTTAGAGATTCTAATCGTAGATGATAACTCACCTGATGGTACAGCAGATATGGTTAAAAAACTTCAAGAGAAAAACTCTAAGATACATCTACACCAAAGAGCTGGTAAACTAGGGCTTGGTAGTGCTTATAGAGAGGGCTATGTTATAGCTTTAGAAAAAGGTGCTGACTATATAGTTCAGATGGATGCTGACTTCTCACATAACCCTAAATATCTACTAGATATGATAGCTATGAAAGATAGTGCTGATGTGATTATTGGTTCACGATATATTAAAGGAATCAGTGTTTTAAACTGGCCACTTAGAAGAATCTTACTTAGCTATTTTGC
>CAYLNF010000056.1:0-6459 GCA_964385165.1 uncultured Sulfurimonas sp. | reverse complement strand
CAGCAGCATTTAGTGCAGTTGTTGAAGCTTCAAAAGCAGCATTAGCAAAATAATTATAAAGACCTTTTCAGGTCTTTATGTTTTAAGAGTTTTACTTTTTAGTTTGGACTAGATCTTATTTAAAAATAAAACTGTATTACCTTTGGAGTTGTAATAGATTCCAGATGAATTTTTTCTCGATACAAAAACACCTCTACCATTAAATGTTTGTGAATTTCTAAATATCTCACTTAATATTTGTGTATCAAAACCAACACCATCGTCAGTTATCATCGTTATAATATAATCGTAATCACCATAAGTAACTTTATCAACTTTTACCTCAATGTTTTTATCACACTCTTTCTCTTTTTCTAAAAGTGTTTCAAAATATATATCATTGTCTAGTAGATAGTGCTTAGTTCTTGAATCTATACCTAGATTACCATGTTCATAAGCATTCATAAATAGCTCTGTAAATACAATATTTGCTTTATATGATATAGATACATCTGTTGTTATCTCTTCCCAAAGTTGAGAATACCATTCATTGGCATTATCAACATCATCTAGTGTTGATTTGAATTTTTTTACAGATAACTCTGTGGATATTGAGCTTAGTCTATGTATATAGATAAGTGTTATATCATCTTCAGCTATTTTAATTTTATCAAGAAAACTATTTTTAAAATCCTCTTTTGTAAATGAGTTTATAAAATCTTCTTCTATATAATCTACATATAGTTTATCACCGTAGATAGTTGTATTTTCAACTATACCATCACTAAAAATTAAAAATTTTGTTATATCACTAATATCTATCGTATCTACTTTATATGTTGGTTGCCATTTACATAGTGGTGGATTGTTTGATTTTAGTTTAACTATCTCATTTTTGTTATTTTGCATCATTAATGCTGGCATTGAGAATTTTGAGTATGAGAGTTTATTATCTTTGTAGTTTATAAGAACATAATCTAGCGATAGAGATTCTTCATCTAAGAGTGTAGGTTTTATAAACTCCATAGATTCACCAACAAGGGTATTAAAATCGAAATTATTATTAGTAAGCATTTTGTCTATTAGGTGGTTTACAAATGATGTCATTATCATCGCACTAAGTGATGCTGAAAGCCCTTTACCCATACCATCAACCATAAGATATAGTGTGATATGTTCATCAATCCTTCTAGCACTATAAGCATCACCACTTAAAACATCTAAAGGTTTATATAAAAAATCAATTAGGGAAACACCATCAGAGTTATTCATCTGATAGTAAAAATCGTTTCTTAAGATATTTAGCTCTTTAGCAAAACCTAGCTCCTCTTGATAGGAGTTATATATCTCTTTCTTTTGTAACTCTTTTAGTTTTTTATCTCTTTGCTCTTCAAGAAATCTATTTGCTAGTAGAAGTTTTGATGCTCTCTCAACAGCTGTTATAACCTCACTATTAACTAATGGTTTTTTTACAAAATTGTTAATGCCAAGATGTAGAGCTTTTACTATTATCTTGATATTTTCAACAGCTGTGATAAGGATGATAGGTACATCTTTATCAACAACTCTAATCTTCTCACTCATCTCCAAACCATTTAGATTTGGCATCTCGTAATCACTAATAATAATATCTATGGTATCTTTATTATCAACATAAGTTTTATACCCATCTAAACCATTGTTAGCAAATATGATTTTTTTTACAAAATCTTCAAAAATAGATTCGTAAATAATCTGAGTTGTTAAATTATCCTCAACACATAAAAGTGTTAAGTTTTTAAGATACTCAAGAACTGTATTCTCTTCATCTATTTGATTTAGCATTAGATTTTAAATTTGCTCAGTTCATCTTCAAGTTTTTTAGAATCGATAGATAATGTATTAGCAGCATTATTTACATCTGTTCTAAGTTCACTATTTTTTGATGATAATCTTATTATATCTTCCATACCAGAGATAAGATTTTTTGTTTTAGTAGCAATATAAATACTTTCATGCATAACTTGAGTAGATTTTTCTCTAGTTATAGATAAATTTTCTCTTGTTTTTTCTGAAGATATTATTAGCTCTTGAGCAGATGATGATATATTTTGCATATTTTGCGATGTCTCTTCTGTCTCTTGTGCTATCTCTACTACATTTTGAGTGATTAGATTGATGTTGGCACTAATCTCACTAAGAGATTTTTGAGTTCTCTCAGCTAATTTACGAACTTCATCAGCAACAACAGCAAACCCACGACCATGTTCACCAGCACGAGCAGCTTCAATAGCAGCATTAAGTGCTAGTAGGTTTGTTTGATCTGCTATATCAGAGATAATACCTAGTACATCTTTAACATTTTTAGCTTGTTCAGTTAATGATGCTACTTTTTGTACTAACTCTTGTTGATGTTCACTACCCTCATCGATAGAGTTTACAACACTACCTAAACTAGTAGAAAATTCACCTAAAACAGTAAATGTTGTATCTAAATCTTCTGTTACTGTGATTGTAGATTCTTCAACATTATCTAGTTTTGCTCCAACCTCTTCAACAAGTATATTTATATCTTCTATTTTCTTTTGAGTATCTTCACTATTTATAGTTAACTTCTCAACAACTTCGTTTAGTTTAACACTTTCGATAGATGTATTGCTAGAAACACCTTTAGCGTGGTTTACAGTTTGTCTAAATGCTACTATCATTAAGTGAAGAGCTTTAGATATTTGAGATATTTCATCTTTACCTACCACAACTATATCGCAAGTAAGGTCAAGTGAGCTAGATACACAACTTATTTTTTCTAATGAACTAGTAACACTTTTGTTTACCCCTCTGCTTATAAGTAATATAATTATGAAAATCACAACTGTAAATATTAAATAGCTAGAGATTGTAATTAAAGCACTTGTTTTTGAATCAGATTCTATTCTATCAAGAAGTAAAGAGTTTTGTTTAGAGATCTCATCATCAACTTGCTTTAGTAGATTAATCTTTTTTGTTATCGTTTTGAACCATAAAACACTATCAACTCCAAAATTACCATTTAATGCCTTTTTCTTAGCGATAGCTCTCATATTATTAACTTCATCTACAACTGAAGATGACATAGTTTTTTTATAGTAAGATTTTATTTTGTCATTAGCCATAGCCATTGATGAGTCTAGGAAAGCATTTTGTTCGGCTACTAAGGTTATCCATTTAGCAAACATACCAGGAGCAAACTTGTCTGCTGCGAATGTACCACTAAGTACAGCTCTTTCAATACCAGCTCTCTCTTTAGATTTTAAGAAGTTTGTATATGTATCTAATGCTTTTACTAGTTCTTGAGTGTTTGCTAATTTGGCAGTAAGTGATATAATATTTAAAATTTTAGCATTCATATTTGTATAGTAAGCAACTTCATCTTTTATACTTATATTTAAATTGTCAACACTAGAACGGATTCTATTTATTTTATTCATATCAGATGTAAAGCTAGATATTTCTGATTTTAATTCGTTGGAGAACATATTCAGATCTATTGTAGATATGTAACTATTTAGTTCTTGTTTTCTTTTGTTAGTTAATGCTCTTTGCTTTGGTAAAATATCGTTAAATTTTTTACCGTTAGAGCCGATAAAGCCAGCACTAGCTCCACGCTCTTTTTGTGTTTCGTGAATCAATAAACTAAGTTTTTGAGAAAGTATATTTAACGACTGAGCTCTCTCAATAATTACTTTTTCATTAAATGCTTTATTTATTGTTAAACCAAGTATAACTAACGAGAATGATACCACTAGTATTAGGATTAGATTTAGCTTAAATTTAATTGTCATGACTAAACCTTTCTAACTCTAAATACAGAGATTAAATTTAATTCGTTTAATAGATCATAGAGTTGGTTGTTACCAACATTTATTTGAACATCTATTTTATCTTTTAATATTAATTTATTAAAATAACCAATCACTGATGAAGTAATAGATAAAGAATCTATTATATTAATAACAATACTTTTATTTTGCATTGTTAATGAATCTAAGCTGTTTTTTATCTCTTGAAAATTACTTACACTTTTTATATTTCCATTTACAGTGATTGAATTTCCTGAAACTAATATCTCCATAATATTTCCTTTTATTTTTAAAGTTTATAAATTTAGTTGTAGTGTAGTATTAAGATAATTAAAATTAACTAAATTTAGTTAACATTTCTAACCATTCTTTCATTTTCTTCTCATAACCTACATTTTTAAGTTGAATAAACTTCAAATTCTTAGTTAAATAGTTCTGTTTTACATAACCACCAAAATTATGTGGATTTAGATAGTTCTCATTTTGTTGAGTTATGTTGTTTGGAATCTCTAACATAACACCATCTCTAACAGCTTTAAGAGCTTTGTTTATAGCCAAATAAGATGAGTTAGACTTAGGTGAACCACACAGATAAACAACAGCTTGAGATAAAAGAATCCTAGCTTCTGGAAACCCTATCTTACTAACACTTGTCAAACAAGATGTTGTTAGTGTTAGTGCTTGAGGGTTAGCATTCCCTATATCTTCACTAGCTAAAATCACAAGTCGTCTAGCGATAAAATCAGCACTTTCACCACCCTCTATAAGACGAGCCAAGTAGTAGATACTAGCATCAACATCTGAACCCCGTATAGATTTAATCATAGCAGAGGTTAAGTCATAATGGATTCCAGCCTCACTACTCCCACCACTTAAAGCTGATGGTCTTAAAGATTTTAAAATCTCTAAAGTTATGTGAGTATCTATGTTTGAAGAAAACTCTAAAAGTTTTAACATAGCCCTAGCATCACCACCACTACTTTTCACAAGATACTCTTTAGCTTCATCTTCACACTCTATACCACTAGATTCTATCGCTCTATCTAAAAGTTTATATAAAGCTTCATCACTAATGTTTTTAAGTTCAAAAAGCATAGAACGGGAGCGAATCGCTGAAGTTAGTGAGAAGAAAGGATTTTCAGTTGAAGCACCTATGACTAAGACACTATTATTTTCCATAACAGGTAGTAAAACCTCTTGTTGGTTTTTTGCTAAACGGTGAACTTCATCTATAAATATTAAAGGTTTTTGGAGGGTGTTTTTGTATTGGTCAAAGATTTTTCTTAGTTGTTCGATTTTGAGTGAAGTGGCATTAAACTCATAAAATGGTAACTCCATCGTAGAGGCTATGATTCTAGCTAAAGTTGTTTTACCAACTCCAGCAGAACCGTAAAAAAAGCTATGCCCTAAAACCCCTTTTTCACAAAGGATTCTAAGTGGAGCATTAGAATCACTAAGATGTTCTTGCCCCACCATCTCATCAAATGATGATGGTCTTAAAAGATGTGTAAAATCCAAATCTACTTTCTTCTTGAATCTTTTTGAGTCTTACCAATCTCTCTTTGTTTTTTCTCATCAGCTTTCATAAAAGTAAATAGTGCTGAGTATTCACTTCTTGTTAAGAATCTTGATTTTCCAGTTGGTAAATTATTAAGCTCAATCTCTGCGAAACTAACTCTTTTCAGGTCAGCTACTTCAGTACCAAAGTGAGCAAAGAATCTTCTAATCTCACGGTTTTTACCCTCAGATATAGCGATTTTTAAAATCGAGTAGTTATGCTCATTTTTTTGAATCTTATAACCTATGAATGGAGCAAATGTCATACTTGTAACTTTAGAGTGTGAGTGACCACCAGCAGTAGCATCTAAAAGCTCTAAACCGTTAAGCATAGCATCTTCCATCTCTTTTGTTATCTCACCTTTGATTTTTACTTTGTAGATTCTCTCTAACCCAGAGTTCATAAGAGCCGTAGCAATTTTAGAAGCATCTGTTAAAAGTAAAACACCCTCAGTAGCATAATCAAGTCTTCCAACAGGTATGAAATGTTTATATTTTTTATCTAAAGTATCATATATAGTTTTTCTACCACGAGGGTCAGATTTTGTTACTAACTCACCTTTTGGTTTGTTATAAACTATAACTGTATATTTATCTCTTGGAGTTATCTGTTTACCACTAACATAAACAACAACCTCTTTCTCATCAACTTGTGTTGCTGGGTTATCTTGAATCTCACCATCAACTCTCACATAACCATCTTGAATCGCTTTGTCTGCTTCTCTTCTTGAGTAGCTAGAGTGGTGTGCTATGTACTTGTTTAATCTCATCATTTTATTAAGTCCTTAGTTTAGGATAAACCCCTTCTTTAGCGATGAGTAGATAGTTTTAGTAATAGGCAGATTTATGCAGGATTAGTTTACTAATTCAAATAAATCTAACGACATAATAAAGCTATCTACTCGTCGCCCAAAGGGAAGTTTAAAAAGAGGGCTACTGCTTCGTTAAAAATTCTTGAAGTACAATAAGTACAACTGCAAATTTTTGCCTTACATTAGCCCTCTTTTTAAGCTTCTAAAGAAGGGGTTTATCCTAAACTAAGGACTTATCCCTTTTTCAATAAGGGTATGAATATGTAGTACCCCTTTGATATTTTTATTTTTGT
>CAYLNF010000055.1:0-6632 GCA_964385165.1 uncultured Sulfurimonas sp. | reverse complement strand
AGGAGATTATATGTGTCAAGATTGTGGTTGTAGTATAACAGATACTCATGAGCATCATCACCATGATGATGAAAAATTAGTAGGGATTCACTCAAATCCTCAGTTAAATGATAAAAAAACAGTTGATGTTATAAAAAAGATCTTAGATAAAAACGATCATGAAGCATCACATAATAGAGAACATTTTAATAAAAATAATATCTTAGCGATTAACCTTATGAGTAGCCCTGGTAGTGGTAAAACTACACTTTTAGAGTATCTTGCTGATGTAGCTGATTTTAAATTTGGTGTTGTTGAGGGTGATTTAGAAACAAGCAGAGATGCTGATAGATTAAAAGCTAAAGATATACAAGCTTACCAGATTCAAACAGGTTCAGCTTGTCACCTTGATGCTTTTATGGTTCACAAAGCACTTCACCATATAGATATGGAAAAGATTGATGTATGTTTTATAGAGAATGTTGGAAACCTTGTTTGTCCAGCATCTTACGATGTTGGAGCTCACCTAAATATAGTTTTAGTATCTGTACCAGAGGGTGAAGATAAGATAGCAAAATACCCTGTTATGTTCCGTCAAGCAGATCTAATCCTTTTCACAAAAACTGATCTTTTACCATACTTCAATTACGATATTGAAAAAGAGAAAGAGACTGCTAGAAAACTAAAACCAAATGTTGATATCCTTGAAGTAAATATAAACGATATAGATAGTGTAAAAAATGTTGTATCGTGGATAGAGTTCAAAAGAAAAATGAGAAGCTAGTATGTGTTTATCGATTCCAAGTAAAGTAGTAGAGATAGATACTCAAAGAAATGTAGCTATCGTTGATACAATGGGTGTTAAAAGGGAAGCTGGTTTAGAGCTTATGGAAGATGGCGATGTAAAGATAGGTGATTATGTACTTCTTCACATAGGTTTTATTATGAACAAGATAGATGAGGAGGATGCCCTAGCCTCATTGGAGACCTACAAAGAGATTCTAGCACTTATGGATGAAGAGGATAGGAAACAGGCGATTATAGATGATGATAACTGCCCAAATAGAGATATAACTGATGGATAAACTAAAACTAAAAGATCTATATGATGGTTTTAGAGACCCTGAAGTAATAAAAGGTTTTGCTAAACTTATAGAACAAGAGGCTAAAAAGTTAGAAAAACCTATAAATATTATGGAGGTTTGTGGTGGACATACTCACTCCATAATGAAATTTGGATTACCTCAACTTTTACCTCAAAATATAAACTTTATCCATGGTCCAGGTTGCCCTGTATGTATAATGCCAAAAGAGCGAATCGACCACGCTTATATCTTAGCTATGTTAGATGATACCATTTTAGTAACTTTAGGTGATATGATAAAAGTTCCAGGGAGTATGGGTAGCTTACAAGATGCTCGTGCTAAAGGTGGCGATGTTAGATTTGTTTACTCACCACTAGATACACTAAAAATAGCAGAGGAGAATCCTGATAAGAAAATAATCTTTTTTGCTATCGGCTTTGAAACCACTACACCTATGACAACATCACTTATAGATATAGTTTTAAAAAGAGGTATTAAAAATATTTTCTTCCATATAAACCATGTTACTGTACCTGAAGTTATGGTTGAACTTATAGATAGTCGTGATGAGCATATAGATAGTTACAACAACACCATAGATGCTTTTTTAGGACCATCTCATGTAAGTGTTATAACAGGAAGTAAAATATATGAGCAGTTCCCAACAAAATATAAAAGACCAGTAGTTGTAGCTGGTTTTGAGCCTGTTGATGTTATGGAAGCTATCTTGATGATAGTTAAACAGTTCAATGAGAATCGTTGTGAATTAGAGATAGAGTATAAAAGAAGTGTAAGTTATGATGGAAATCTAAAAGCTCAGGCATTGATAGAAAAATATTTTGAAAAAACATCTCTATTTAAGTGGAGAGGTTTAGGAAATGTAAAAGATAGTGGCTACAAACTTAGAACCAAATTTGCCAACATAGATGCTCAAGAGATATACAAAGATATACTACCAAAAGATGAGATAGAGGATCACAAACTATGTATTTGTGGTGATATTCTAAGGGGTATGGCTAAACCTGATGAGTGTACAATCTTTGGAACTGCTTGTAAACCACAAACACCACTAGGCTCGTGTATGGTAAGTAGTGAGGGGGCTTGTGCCGCTTATTATAAATATGGGAATTTACTAAAATGAACAAACAGATAACCCTAGCCATGGGAAATGGTGGTCAAGAGAATAATGAACTTATAACAAACATCTTTTACAAATATTTTAAAAATGATATTTTAGAAAAAAGTGAAGATGCTGCTATTTTTAAAATCGATAAAAATATAGCTATGAGTACAGATAGTTTTACAGTATCACCACTATTTTTTGCTGGTGCTGATATAGGTAAACTTGCTATTTGTGGTACTTGTAATGACTTAGCTATGATGGGAGCAAAACCAAAATATCTAACTTGTAGTGTTATTATCGAAGAGGGTTTTCCAACTAGAGATCTTGAAAAGATAGTAAAAAGTATGAAAAAAGAGTTAGATATCAATGGTGCTGTTGTTGTTAGTGGTGATACAAAAGTTATGCCAAAAGGTAGTATCGATAAGATAGTTATCAATACAACTGGTATAGGTGAGATAGAACAAGATGGGATTAGTTCTAACAACATCACTAAAGATGATGTAATCATAATCTCTCGTGATATTGGCTCTCATGGTGCTACAATCTTTGCTTCAAGAGAGGGGATAGAGCTAGATAGTGAGTTAAAAAGTGATTGTGCTTCACTAACATATCAAGTTCAAGCACTTATAAAATCTGGGATTAAAATAACAGCTATGAGAGATGCCACTAGAGGTGGTGTTAGTGCTGTTTTAAATGAATGGTCTAAACAATCATCGATCTGTGTAGAGGTTAGTGAAGATTCTATCCCTGTATCTCAAGAGGTTTATGGAATCTGTGAGATACTTGGGTTTGAAGCTCTAAATCTAGCTAATGAGGGGACTTTTTTACTTGCTGTAAAAAAAGAGGATGAGCAAAAAGCTTTAGAGATTTTAAAAGGTTTTGAAAACTCACAAAATGCTACAAAAATAGCAGATGTTACAGATCAGTATGTAGGAAAAGTTATACTAAAGAGTGCTTATGGAACAAAAAGATTTTTAGATATCCCAACAGGGGAACTTTTACCTAGAATCTGTTAAGTCACTTATGAAAATAACTCTTTTAATAACCACATTTAATTCAACTTCTCAACTAGCATATAGCTATCTAAAAGGTTTAAAACATCATTTAGATATTGTGTATGCTATCAATAATCAAGAGATGATTAAAGAGGTTGAATCTTTTAATCCTGATATTATCATCTCCCCTTTTTTAAAAAAATTTGTACCTGATGAGATATATACAAAATACCCCACATTTATTTTACATCCTGGAATCATAGGTGATAAAGGGGCTTATTCGATAGATAATGCTATAAAAGATTCTAAAGATAGTTGGGGTGTTGTATATCTAAGGGCAAATGGTGAGTTTGATTCTGGAAAGATATATACCCAACAAACATTTAAGATGAGAGATAGTTACAAAGCTTCTATTTATAGAAATGAGGTAAATTTAGCATCATTAGATGCTTTAAAAGAGCTTTTAAACAACATCTCTGATTCATCATTTAAACCAACCCCTCAATTAGATACAAAACCACATAAACAACTGACACAAGTAGATAGAGCGATAGATTGGAATCTAGATTCCACAAAAGAGATCATAAAAAAGATATATATGAGTGATTCACATCCTGGTGTTTTGGATCAGTTTCTTGGTACTAACTGCTACCTTTATGGTGCTTGGTTTGAGGATAGGTTAAAGTCTGATAAACCTAAAGAGATTTTAGCCAAAAGAGATGGTGCTATCTGTGTAAGTACCATAGATGGAGCTATCTGGATAACACATCTAAAAGAGGTTGGTAAATTTAAACTACCAGCTACCTTTGTGTTAAAAGATAGATTAAAGGGTGTAAAAGAGCAAAGGTTACCACTAATATTTGATAGAAGTTATAAAACATTTTATGAGATTAGTTGTGATATAAAAGATGAGATAGCTTATCTACACTTTAATTTTCACAATGGTGCTTTTAGTAGTGACAAATGTATAAAACTAAAATATGCTTTTGAGTATCTAAAAGAGCAAGCCAAAGTTGTAGTTCTTATGGGTGGAGATGATTTTTTTAGTAATGGGATTCACTTAAATATCTTAGAAGATAGTAAAAAAAATGGTGAAGATGGTTGGAGCAACATAAATGCTATGAACGATTTAGTATCATCTATACTATATGCTGAGGAGACAATTACAGTAGCTTCATTATCTAAAAATAGTGGAGCTGGTGGAGTTTTTTTAGCTTTAGCTTGTGATTATGTTGTGGCTAATGAGATAACTGTTTTAAACCCACACTATAAAACTCTTGGGTTGAGTGGAAGCGAATACCATAGCTATACACTACCAAAAAGGGTTGGTGAAAAAACAGCTAAAAAACTTTTAGATGAGTGTTTACCTATCTGTGCTGATGAAGCTCATAGAATCGGTATGGTTGATAAGCTATTTAAAAACAAAGATTATCTAAACTCTTTGGGGGAGTTTTGTTTATCATTGATTCAAGATGAAGAGATATACGATCAATTTTTATGGGATAAAGAGGATAGTATAGAGTTAAATAAAACAAGATTTGAAGAGTGTAAAAACAAAGAACTCTCAACAATGTATCCTGAATTTTGGGATGAAGATAGTATCTTTCATCAACTCAGGTATCAGTTTGTTTATAAAATTTGCCCAACTAAAACCCCAGATAGATTAAAATATAGTATAATAAATGAATGATTATTCATCACAGGAGTTGTTATGCACGAATATAGTGTAGTACAAGCGTTACTTGAGCAGATTGAAGATATTGCCGTAGAGAATGAAGCAACAAAAGTTACAAAAATCACTACAAAGATAGGTGTTATGAGTGGAATTGAACCACATCTACTAGAGATAGCATTTAACACATTTAAAGAGAAAACTGTATGTGATGGAGCAGAGTTTATAATGAATATACAACCTATAACCATAAGGTGTAAAGGGTGTTCAAAAGAGAGTGAGCTAGAGCAAGTTCACTACTGCTGTCCAAAATGTGAGAGTGTTGATATTGAGGTGATAGATGGTGAAGATATGTATTTAATGAATTTAGAGATGGAGTAGAGATGCAAGAGTATTGGGAAAGTTATATAAAACCTGTTGATGGTCATAAAGCGATAGTTTCATTTAATGCTGGTGTTAGTGATTTTGTTCCAGATGAGCAACATATCTATGTTGGGTTTGTAAAAGTAAAACTTAACAAACCAAACAGTGAGGGGTTAGTCTCTAAAGATGAAGAGGATGATGTAAAATTTATCGAAGATAGAATTGAGATGGAATCGTTGAGATGGAGAAGTGGTAAATATATAGGTCGCATCATCTCAAATGGTGAAGTGAATTTTATCTACTACTTAAAATTAGATTTTGAGTGGAGCAATACTGTTTTTAGTGCTATGGGTGAGTTTAAAGATTACAAATATGAATATGGTTCTAGGTTAGATATGGAGTGGGAAGTTTATAAAAAACTACTTTTTCCAACTATAAAAGAGTGGCAAATTATAGCAAATCATCACTCCTGTGATTCCCTAAAAGAGCAAGGGGACGCACTCATAACACCAAGAGCTATCGAACATAAAAGCTACTTCAAAAATCTTAAAGATAGAGAAAACTTTATAACACTAATAACTAAAGAGGGTTTTAAAGAGCAAACACAAACAGAGGTAGATTTTAGAGATGAAACTATGTATGGTGTTATATATTACAGAATCGATAATGCTGAGTATTATAATATAGATGAGATAACTATAAAACTTATAGATTTAAGTATAGAGTGTAATGGTAACTATGATGGTTGGGAGAGTAGTTTAGTAAAATAGAGACTCTTAAAGAGTCTCTATAATCTTTTTAGCAAGAGATAAAGCTTTAGAGCGGTGAGATAATTTTTTCTTAATCTCATCATCCAACTCCCCTAAAGTTTTATCATACCCCTCAGGGATAAACATAGGGTCATACCCAAACCCACCATCTCCACTAGCCTCACTTAAAGCTGTTCCATACATCCAACCATGAACACTATACTCAGAATCTTTCGTAACTATCGCTATCGCTGCTGTGTAGTGTGCTTTTGATGTTTCATTACCTGTTGCTTTTATAGCGTCCATAAGTTTGTAAAGATTATCTTTATCGGTAGCATCTTCTCCCGCATATCTAGCACTATAAATCCCTGGTTTTCCATCAAGTATATCTACACTTATACCACTATCATCAGCTATAACCATAACATCTTCATCGTTAAGTGCTTTAAAAACTGCTCTAGCTTTTATAAGAGCATTTTCCTTAAATGTATCGCCATCTTCCACTATCTCAAACTCATCTATAAGGTCACCATAAGGGATAACTTCATAATCCTCACAAAGAGCTTTTATCTCTCTCACTTTCCCTTTGTTTCCTGTTGCTAAAACTAATTTCAAAATTTATCCTTACTTTTAAAAGTTTTCAATATAATTGCGAAATTATACTAT
>CAYLNF010000054.1:0-6643 GCA_964385165.1 uncultured Sulfurimonas sp. | reverse complement strand
TTCCACTTACTAATGGTTTTTCCATAATATTTTCTTCCTTAGTTATTAATGTTCCTGCCTCATTTGAGAAGCTTGTTCTTGTTACTAAATTTACATCTAGTTTTTTCGCTAACTCTACCGAACGGTTTTGTAAAACTTTTGCTCCTAATGAAGCTAACTCTAACATCTCATCATAAGAGATCTTATCTAGTTTTTTAGCTTTTGGCTCTATGCGTGGATCAGTTGTGTAGATTCCACTAACATCAGTATATATCTCACATAGATCAGCATCTAAAGCACCAGCAACAGCCACAGCACTTAAATCACTTCCACCACGACCTAATGTTGTTACATTTCCATCAACTGAAACACCTTGAAAACCAGCTACCACAACTATTTTTCCAGCTTTTATGGCACTATTCATCGCATCTGGATTTATCTCTTGGATTCTAGCTTTTGTGTGGTGATTATCTGTAACGATCCCAGCTTTTTCACCACTCATAGAGATAGCTTCAAAACCCATCTCAGTTAAAGCGATAGCAAGTAGTGAAGCAGTAACTCTCTCTCCTGAGCTTAGAAGCATATCCATCTCAGCACGAGCTGGATTTGATGAGAAGTTTTCAGCATAACCAACAAGCTTGTTTGTCTCTCCACTCATAGCAGATACAACAACAACCACATCATTACCCGCTTTTTTTGTAGCACTTACACGCTTTGCTACATTTTGGATTCTATCTAAATCACCAACACTTGTTCCACCAAATTTTTGAACTATTAGCATCTTATAATAATCCCTCTTCTTTAAAATAATTTATAACTTTCTCATATACAGGTTTTTTGAAATGTGCCGTCAAGTTTAAAACCTCATCAACACTAACAAATTTATAATCATCAAACTCAGGGTGTTTAGTCTCAATATTTATCTTAGCACTATCTTTTAGTTTAAGTAAAAAATATCTTTGAATCTGACCCTTATAAGGTTTCATATTTTGAGCTATCTTTTCAGGAAAATCGTAAGAGATCCACTCTGGATACTCACCTACAATAGTAGCATCCTTAGTACCAATCTCCTCCTCTAGCTCACGAAAAAGTGCTTCTTGAACCTCTTCACCTTTATCGATTCCACCTTGTGGAAACTGCCAAATATCAACTAAATCATTTCTTTGAGCTATAAAAATCTCTTTTTTTTGAGGATAGTTATCTGAAACAATAATCATCGCCACATTAGGACGATATAAATCTTTTTTATTCATGATGAAAACCTATATTATAATTGTTGCGATTATACAAAAAATGGGATTAAATTAAGATAAGTGGATATAATTCATTTTTAGGAGAAAACTATGCTACTTTATATCCATATACCATTTTGTGATTCTAAATGTTCATATTGTGCTTTTAACTCTTATGTTGATAAATTTCATCTAAAAGAGCAGTATATGAAAACTCTTTTAATTCAGCTAGATTATGAGTTTAAAAGGTTTGGTGTAACAAAAGATTCTATTGAGACAATTTTCATAGGTGGTGGAACACCATCTACTGTTTCACCATCACTCTATAAATCTATCTTTGAAAAGCTACAACCTTATCTTAAAAAAGGTATAGAGATAACAACAGAAGCAAACCCAAACAGTGCTACATTTGAGTGGTTAGATGGGATCTTTAAGCTTGGTGTGAATCGTGTAAGTTTTGGGGTTCAAAGTTTTGATAAAGAGAAACTAAAACTTTTAAACAGAGCGCACAACCCACAAGAGGCGATAGATGCTGTAAACAATGCTTATAAAGTTGGTTTTAAAAATATATCTCTTGATATTATATATGCTACTTTAGGTGATACAAAAGAGTTACTTCAAAACGATTTGGATATAGCTTTATCTTTACCTATAAACCACCTTAGTGCTTATGCTTTAACGATAGAGGAAGGTACTGCTTTTGAATCAAAACCTCAACTCTCTAGTGAAACTTTAGAGATAACAAACTGGCTTTTTGAGAAGATAAAATCATCAGGTTTCAAACAGTATGAGATTAGTAATTTTGGTTCATATAAGAGTGAACATAACATAGGTTACTGGCGATATAAAGATTATATAGGTTTAGGTTGTGGTGCTGTTGGAAAACTAGGTTTACAAAGATTCTATCCAGATACAAATGTAGAAAAATATATAGCAAACCCTTTAGAGATAAGGGTGGAAGAGTTAGAAGATGAAGATAAAAAAATCGAGCAGATATTTTTAGGTTTTCGTTCATTTATAGGTGTTGATAAAAATATTTTTAATGATGATGAGATAAAAAAAGCAAATATTTTAATAGATGAAAAAAAACTTTACTACAAAAATGGGATTTTTTATAACTATGATTACCTTTTAGCTGATGAGATTACACTTTTTATATCTTCTTGAAGTTATTTTAGATAAAATCGCTCAATTATAAATTATAAAGGTGAATTATGTTTGGTTTAGGCTTTAGTGAGATACTAATTATTGCTGTTATAGCTATCCTATTTCTAGGTCCCGATAAACTCCCTAGTGCGATGGTTGAAGTAGCAAAATTTTTTAAAAATGCGAAAAATACAATAGGAAGTGTAAAAGATTCTATTGAGGAAGAGATGAATGTTTCAGAGATAAAAGCTGAGGCTTTAGCCTATAAAAAAGAGTTATTAGAAGCTCAAGAGAAGCTTGATAAAGTATCTGAGATGACTGATGTAAAAGCTCAATTATCAAACTTTGGTGATGATTTGATAGCTGATATTGATGATGACTTACCATCAAAAAACTCTCAAAAAGTAACTTTTGATAAAAAAAATAAAATAAAAGAAGATAGTAGTAATGTTTGATGATTTAAGACCACACCTTGTAGAGCTTAGAAAAAGACTGGGAATCTCAGTTGGTAGTTTAATTGTTATGTTTTTTGTTATGTTTTACTTCCATGAGCCATTACTTAACTGGATGGTTGAGCCATTAAATATAGCACTTTTAGAGGTTGGTAAAAAGTCTGTTCATGCTGCTGATGGGATGATAACAACATCACAAGTTGGTGGAGCTTTTTTTGTTGCTCTTAAGGTTGCTTTTTTTGCTGCGGTAGTTGCTTCTATCCCTATCATTTTATCCCAAATCTGGGCTTTTATCGCTCCAGGGCTTTATGCTAATGAGAAAAAAATGATTATACCTTTCATCTTTGGTGGAACAACAATGTTTGTTGTTGGTGTACTTTTTGCCTACTATGTTGTTACCCCATTTGGATTTGATTTTCTCATCACATTTGGTAGTTTTAAATTTACTCCACTTATAAACATAGAGGATTATGTTGGCTTTTTTACAAAGATTATGTTTGGTTTTGGTTTAGCTTTTGAACTTCCTATCTTTGCTTACTTTTTAGCACTATTAGGTTTGATTCACGATAGAAATATGACTGAATTTTTTAAATATGCTATCGTTATTATCTTCATAATAGCAGCACTTTTAACACCACCAGATGTTTTAACTCAACTACTTATGGCTGGTCCACTTATAATACTTTATGGTTTTTCTATCCTCATAGTAAAAGCTGTAAACCCTGCTCCACCTCTTGAAGAAGAAGATGAGGAAGATTCAGATGAAGAGGAAACTATTGTTGAGAAAAAAAGTGAGTAATACAGAACTACTTACATCTAGCTACAACTTCACTCTTCCAGAGGAGTTGATAGCTACACACCCAGCTAACCCAAGAGATCATGCTAAACTTTTAGTTTATGACAGAAAAACAGATAAAATCACACACACTTATTTTTATGATTTAGAGAAGTTTATACCTAAAGATTGTGCTTTGATTTTTAATGATACTAAAGTTATAAAAGCTAGAATCTATGGTAAAAAACCTAGTGGTGGGAAGATAGAGTTACTTATAAATAGAGCTTTAAATGCCCACGATGTGAATGTTTACATAAGGGGTAAAGTTAAAGTTGGGACTGAGGTTTTATTTGATGAGAATCTAAAGGCTGTTGTCAAAGAGTTAAATGATGATGGAAGTAGAGTTGTAAACTTTTTTGTGGCTGATTCTCTTTTAAGATTTGAAGATCTACTCCCTATCATAGATAAAATTGGTCATGTTCCACTCCCACCATATATCCAAAGGGAAGACAATAGCGAAGATGAGAGTGAATATCAAAGTGTATTTGCCAAAGAGGAGGGAGCAGTAGCAGCTCCAACAGCATCTCTACATTTTACACCTCAGCAACATAAAAGAGTTTGTGAGAATCACTCTCATGCTTATGTAACTCTTCATGTTGGAAGTGGAACTTTTAAACCGGTAGAGGTTGAAACTATAACTGATCACCCTATGCACTCAGAGTATTATAGTATCTCAAATGATGCTAAAGAGATTTTAGATTCTCCTAAACCTATTTTATGTGTAGGGACAACATCAACGAGAACAGTTGAGTTTTATGTGCGACATAAAGATATAGTAAAAGGTGAAGCAAATCTATTTTTACACCCACAAAACAAACCATTAAGAGTAAACCACCTCTTAACAAACTTCCACCTACCAAAATCAACACTACTTATGTTAGTAGCATCTTTTGTAGGTGTAGAAAAAACACAAAAACTTTATGAGGAAGCGATAAAAGAGAGATATAGATTTTACTCTTATGGCGATGCGATGTTGATTATCTAAACATTTTTTACAAAAGATAAACCAACCCATTCTTAACCATAATCTCGCCACTAAGTTCAGCTTCAAAAATTTTATCGGGAAATTTTTTTAGTGTTTCTTCGTAGGTTGGATTTGTTTTACAAAAATCTTGAAACTTATCTAGTTTTATATTTTTAGACTCTACACCACTAAACATATCACAAAATTTTTCTATATCGTATATAGCTTTTGCTTTAGTATCATCTAAAAGTTTGTTTGTTCCACTACTCTCACCTAGCCTTTGTGGAAAAACATATATATCTTTTTTCATCTTTAAAGCAAATTCTACACTTCTCATACTTCCACTATCAAGTTCAGCTTCTGCTACAACTAAAACATCACCTAAAGCAACTACAAGCTCATTTCTTACAACAAAACTCCATGGTGTTGCTTTAAAATTATTATCAAACTGACTAAGTAATAAACCATTTTGCTCTATATCTGTTAAAAGATTTTTATTTACTGCTGGGTATTTTATATCTACTCCACAAGGTAAAACTGCTATGGTGTTTGAGCAACCAGCACCAAGATGAGCCACAGCATCTATCCCCATCGCACCACCACTAACCACACAAACATCTCTTTTTGATAACAATGAGGCTAATCTATGTGTTAATTCTCTGGAGTATTTTGATGGTTTTCTTGTTCCAACTATGGAAATTTTTCTTTTTGTTAGAAGATTCTTATTGCCTCTGAAAAAAAGGTTTGGTGGATATTTTTTCATAGAGCCAAGCTCTAAAATCTCCTCAGTTAATCTATCCAAAATCACTATCTCAAATCGTATATATACACTAACTCAACATCTTTAAAAAGATTTTTAGATTCTTTTATCGCTAAAAGAGTGTTTTTATGTGGATGCCCTATCGCTATCGCTGTCCCATGTAGTTTAGCTACTTTTATAGCTTTTTTTATCTGATTTACTATATACTTTTTATCTCTTTTGTTATCTAAAAATATATCTCTTGCAACATACTTCAAACCAAAATTTTTCATAACTTTTGGTGCTTTTGTTTGTGCCGTTGTTCTACTATCTATAAAATTAATTTTTTGTTCATTTAACACTAAAATTAATCTATTCATAGCTATCTCATTGGCAGTAAATTTACTACCTGTATGGTTATTTATATATTTAACTTTTGGAAAAAGTTTTTTTAACTCTGTAATTCTTTTTAAAATAACATCTTTGGTATCAGTAACCCGTAAAGTAAAAGGCTCTTCTTTGTTAAAATGTTGTGCTTCCATAGGTAGATGAACCATATAAAACTTCTCTTTTGAAGCTAATTTCGCAGAGTTTGAACGATTTGGACTAGGTGGTAAAAAAGACATAGTAAGAGGTAACCCAACATCTTTAATCTCTTGAACTTGTGATTTTACAGATACATCATCTATAATGATAGCTAACTGAGGTTTTGATGGAGATAGTTTAATATCTCTATTTGCCATCGCTGGTGGTTTTTTAAGTTTGTTATCTGAGTATTCGTGTGAAGCTGAAACATCATACTTCTCTTGAGATTTTAAAACCTCTTTTAATTTTGTAGTTATCTCAGGTATAGGCAATGGTTTTTCAACTTTTGTAACCTCTTTCGTTATAATCTTAATAGGTTTTGTTTTATTTAACTCTTTTTGTTGTGTAGATTTTTTCTCAACAACCTGTTCATCATCTTCACCTAAATCAAAATAGTACCAAGCTATCAAAGAGCCTAAAGCTAAAGCGATAACACTAAGAGCTGATAAGATCACCCATAACAGTTTGTTTGTTTTATTTTTAGATGAACTCTTTTTTTTTCTTTTTTTTCTTGCCATAAAACCTAATCTCCAAAATAATTGCCAAACTATACCATTTAATAGTAAAATTTATCTATTAAAATGTATCACTATTACAATGTGAACTACCCAACCGCTAAACAAGTTTAGACGATTGGGTTCTTGCTTCATAATGCCGTATACTACCCCAGAAAAATCAAACAATATTTTCAAAAGTCTAATTTCTAAAAAT
>CAYLNF010000053.1:0-6768 GCA_964385165.1 uncultured Sulfurimonas sp. | reverse complement strand
CCCTGATTGTAAGTTTATAAGTAAGTTTGAACCAACAACTATAAAATGTAAAGAGGATGGTTGTAGTGGTGTACTAGCACCTAGAACTTACAGAAATAAAGAGGTTTATGAGTGTGTTAAGTGTAAGAATCGTACACCAAAGGAAGATGTTAAAGAGGGGTGACGAGTCCCTCTTTAGTTTGCTAAAATAGTTTGGTTAAGTAACCAATTATTAGCAAAAGGATTAACATCTTAAGCATGTGTGTTTTCCTTTTTTCAGCACTCCCACCCAACACTACCCACAAAAAAAAAGCCCAACTATTATAAAAATAGCTGGGCTTTACAGTGCTTGAGATAGTCATTCTCAAAAAGTAACACATGCTTAAAGTGGAATTTTAGCATAAAAAAGGTTAATTATGAAAATAGGAATCATCTCAGATACACACAAAAAAGTTAAAAAAGCCAAAAAAGCGATAGCTATGCTTATAGAGAATGGTGCTGAGTTTATTATCCATGCTGGTGATATTGTGGAGGTTGAGATTCTTCAAATGCTTAAAAACTGTTCACTTGATTACTTAGCGGTTTATGGCAACAATGATGCTCATTTAGTTCAACACCATGAAGATTTTGAGTTAGTTCAAGAGCCTTTTTACTTTAAACTTGATGGATTAAAGTTTAAACTTATGCATCTACCATACTATATGGCACCAGATACCGATGTGGTTATTTTTGGGCATACTCACCATTTCCATACTGAGTTTAACAACGGCACCCTATTTTTAAACTCTGGTGAGATTTGTGGAAGAAAAAAACCAACTTCTGAGTGTATGATGTTAGAGACAAAAGATGATAAATTTATAGTAACTCAGTATGCTAAACCTGATGGTGAGTTAACTTACCAAACAAAAATATTTGAATTTAAAAGAGAAAACAATGGATAAGAAGATTTTTTTATGCTCAATCTGTAACATAAATAGTGGAACTTGTAACGAAGATTGTAAGTTTTGTTCACAAAGTGTTCGCTATAAAGCAGATATAGAGAGATTTAAACAAAAACCTATCGAAGAAATTCAAAAAGAGGCTATCAGTGCTAGAGATGCTGGAGCATTAGGTTTTTGCCTTGTTACTGCTGATAAAGGGTTAAATGATAAAACTCTAAAATTTGTTTGTGATGTAGCAAAAGCTGTTATAGAAGTTGCCCCTGAGCTTAGACTTATAGCTTGTAATGGTACTGCTACACTTGAACAACTTTTAGTTTTAAAAGAATCTGGTGTTAAAGCTTATAACCACAATCTTGAAACTTCAGAATCTTTTTACCCACAAATTTGCACAACTCACCCTTGGAGTGAGAGGTATGAGACTTGCCAAAATGTAAACAAAGCTGGAATGGTTCTTATAACTGGTGGAATCTTTGGTTTAGGTGAATCTAATGAAGATAGAATCTCGATGTTAGAATCTCTAAACTCACTAAACCCATCTTCTGTACCTATAAACTTTTACCATCATAATGAAGCGTTAGAGTTACAACCAAACTCACTAAGTGTTGATGAAGCACTAAAACTTGTAAAACTCACAAAAGAGATGATTCCTAATGCTCAAAGGATTATGGTTGCTGGTGGTAGAGAGATGATGTTTGGAGATAGACAAGCTGAGATTTTTACAAATGGAGCTAACTCCATAGTTATAGGAAACTACCTAACAACAGCTGGTAGAGAGATGAACAAAGATTTAGAGATGTTAAAATCTTTAAACCTTGAAGTGGCTAAAAAGGTTTAGATGATGGGTGAGACCACTTTAATTATTACAATCGCTCTAATAATTATATTCTCACCATTTTTTGCCAAAATTTTAAAACTTCCAACTACCCCTATTGAGATTATCTTAGGTTCTATACTTGGTTATGTTGGTTTTTTACATGATGAACATCTCTTTGAAGTTGTAGCTGAGATAGGTTTTTTATATCTAATGTTTATAGCTGGAACAGAGATAGATTTAAGAAGTATCATAAAAACACCAAAATCTATCATGAGAAGGGTTGTTTTCTACCTCATTTTCCTATATGGATTCTCCATAAGCTACTCCCTATATTTTGATCTTGGAAAAATATTTATTGTACTTCTACCACTTATCTCCGTTGGTCTTGTAGCAACATTATCAAAAGAGTATGGTAAAACACCTTGGTTAGCTATATCTATGACAGCTGGAGCTATTGGGGAGGTTGTAAGTATAGGTTTCTTAACCATAACATCAGCAGCTTTAGAATCTGGGTTTGGGTTTGGGCTTATACAAACTATATTATCTCTAATCTTTTTTATCTTCTTTATGTTTTTAATTTTTAAAGCTATGGAGATTCTTTTTTGGTGGTACCCTAAAGTTTCTGTTACTTTAATGCCACATAAGGATAATCAAGAGCAAGATATTCGACTATCTATCGGGATACTATTTTTACTTGTAGGTGTTATGTTTTACCTAAAACTAGAGTTAGCATTTGGAGCATTTTTAGCTGGTATATTTATACCAACTTTTTTTAAACATAAACATCAATTACCAGAAAAATTATCATCATTTGGGTTTGGTTTTTTAATACCTATCTTTTTTATCCATATCGGAACATCTTTCCATCTTGATGCTCTAAATATAGATGGTCTCATCCTAAAAGCTATAACTATCGCTTCTGTTATGATTCTTATGAGAGTTTTAGCATCGTTTGTATTTTTAAAACAGTTAGGGTTTATAGATTCTATACTTATGGGTTTAAGCCACTCTATGCCATTAACTTTACTTATAGCGATGGCTACACTAGCCTATTCAGCTAACTCGATAGATATACTACACTATTATGCTTTTATTTTAGCTGCGCTATTTCAAGTGATTAGTGTTATGATTGTGATTAAAATTATAAATGTTTATAAATCAAAAAAGCTACTAAATTAAAATTTGCTATAATACTAGATAAACTTCTAAGGGGTCTTTATGTCTCGTTCTGTTTTATTACAACTTGCTCGTGATTCTATTGCTGAAGTTTTAGAAGCACAAAGAACAATAAACAAAGATGAACTTTTAGATAAATACCCACTCTTAAATGAGAAAATTCCAACAACTATAAACCTATATATAGATAATGAACTCAGAGGTTCATCTAAAATTTTAGATGATTCTGAGACACTATTTTACTCTATTGTCAAAAATGCTAAAAGATCAGCATTTGAAGATGAAAACTTTAAACCTATCTCAACATCAGAGTATTTGGATTGTGAAGTTGAGATTTTACTAACCACACCAGATGGTGTGATAAGTGAAAAAGATCCATCTATCTTAAGCACACATATAATAAAAGAGGATTAAGGTAGTACACAACCACCTTGAATATAACAAGCTATCGCATAACCGTGGTTTAACCCTAGTGCTATACTTCCTCCACTCTCTTGAGTTATATCACCAGCTACAAAAAGACCCTCTATATTTGTTTCATAGTTTTCATCATGGACAGGTTTTCCATCCTCCTCTTTGATTCCAGAACTAGCTAAGAAAGCACTTGGTGTTGTTCCACCTATCGCATATATAACCCTATCAAAAACTTCATCTTCAGCACCTTTAAAAATCACTTTTACTCTACCATCAACATCTTCTAAAGCTTCTATATTTATACCTAATATAGCTCTAACTTTTTTCTCATCTATAACTTTAGCAATATTTACTTGATTTGTAGGGTTTGCTCTTCTAAAAGTCTCTCTTCTATAACAGATAGCCACCTCATTTTTTTCACACAAATCGACAGCATACTCAACAGCACTATCTCCACCACCAACTACTAAAATCTTCTCACCCTCTCCACAACCATCAAGAGTGTAAGCTATCTTTTTTCTTATGGTTGTTGGTATCTTGTAACTTGGTTTATTTGGTTTTCCCATTCTACCAATAGTTACAACTACTTTTTTAGCTAGTATGGTTTTTCCTGCCATATTCACCTCAAAATAATCATCTTTTTTCTCTATCGATTGAACCTCAACATGAGTTTGTAACTCAACCGAATGATTCTCTAAAATCTGATCAAAAAAATCAAGTGTTGTTTCCTTTGTGCCATCTACAAAATAGATACGACCATCAAGCTCAACCTTTTGACCTTTCCAATCTTTATCTACCCGTTTATTATCTTTGTAGTATTTTCTAATAGTAGAGTTGTGATTCACATCTTTTTCAAGTAAAACAATATCTCTAATACCCTGTAAATACCCCTCAACTGCTGTTGCTATACCAGCAGGACCAGCTCCAATAATCGCTAAGTTATAAAGATGTTTCATAATTTTTTCCTATATTAAAGTTTTTAAGTTTATCATAAATAAGCATAATTATTGTACAATTACCCTATGTATTATATAATTAAAAGACAATATGACACCCCTCCTACATATTTTGTTGGTTTTACCGTACCAAAATATATAGCAGGAAAAAATACAGAGAGTATTATTTTAGAGTTTGTAAAAGATGGAAAGACAATAAGAAAGTGGCTTAAAAAAGCTGATATTATCTTACTTACAGATAATAAAAAATATTTTTTAGAGACGATGAGTAAATTTAAAGAGATAGAAAATACCCAACAAAAACTTGTAGATGAAGCTCAAAAAAATTTAGAAAAAACTATGGAAACATTTACAGAGACTGTAAATGCCGAGATAGATAATTTTGAAGAGCTAAAATCTATAAGTGATATACCCTGCTTTACTAAGAGGTTTTAGTTTAACCTAAAACCTCTGGAAAGTCAGTCATAAATTTTTTTAATTTTGGAGCTATCACAGCTTGACAATAACCCTGAGTAGAGTTTAAACTATAATAGTTTTGATGATAATCTTCAGCTTTAAAAACTTTTGGCAACTCACTAACCTCTGTAACTATTTTAGATACAAAGTTTGTTTGTTGCTCCCCAATCACTTTTAATATAAGCTCTTTATCTTGCTCATTCTCATAATAGATCACTGAACGATACTGAGTACCTTTATCTGCTCCTTGTTGATTTAGAGTTGTTGGGTTATGAATCGAAAAAAAGATATTTAAAAGTTCCTCTCTTGATATAATATCACTATCAAACTCTATATCTACAACCTCAGCATGACCACTAACACCTGTACATATCTGCTCATAAGTTGGATTCTCTCTAGCACCACCAGCATAAGAACTAACAGCACTCAAAACACCTTTTATGTTGTTATAAACAGCTTCAACACACCAAAAACAACCACCACCTAAAACCAATCTCTCTTTTTTCATCTTTAATCCTAATATTAAATATATATTTTAGTAATATCTGTTAAAATTCAAATACAAAAGTATCATATTTGTTTAATTTTATTGTTAAAACAATAACATTTTACATCTTTTGAAACGCTTTTGAAATTATATTAAAAGGATCTTAAATGAAAAGATTTATAAGTGCTACACTAGCCTCATTACTATTGGTATCTGTTTTAAATGCTGATACAACTTGCGATGCTGTATCAACAGTAAATACAAGCATAGAAGCTTTAGATACAACTGTAACTAACCAACAAGAGCTAGTATCAAAACTTTCAGATGATATTGGTATTATGGCAGATAGAATCGGTCTTATGGCTGATAAGATTGTTGATACTGAAAAGCTTTTAGCTGATACCCTTATAGTTCTTACAGGAAATGCTGATTTAGGAAGCTCTAGCTCAACAACAGGTGTAGCTCTCACAAAACCTTTAGATGATTCAACTGTTTCAAAAACAACAGCACCAACTATTGAGATGAGTACAGCTTCAACTAAATACCTACTCTATGCTTCAACAGAACCAACATTTGATGATTCTTCAACTATCTCACTTTATATAGAATCTAATACAGGTTTAAATACATCATGGAAACAAGTTGTAGATTTTGCTGGAACAGGCAACACTATATATATAGCAGTTAAAAGTATAGATTCAAACAACAAGATCTCAAGCCTTTCTAATGGAGTAAAGCTTACTTTACAATAAGGAAAACCTATGAATTATAGAGATATAAAATCGATTCTATCTGTTGTTGTATTAACACTATTTTTAGGGTGTCAATCTAGTGATGGTGGGACTGCTACAAATAATAGTGTAGATGATAATATAACACTCACTACAAATGATGACACAATTTTAAGAGCAGCAGTAAACATTGATAATGAAGTTGTAAAAGTACACGATAACACTTTTAAAACTACAAGTGATTACTACACAAGCACTGGTAGAATGTTATCTGATTTTACTAGAATGAGTCAAAGTGTTACAGATAGGATGAGTGCTGAGATGGAGTTACTAAACAAATTAGCAAAACCTTTTGAGATTGCTAGTGATTACAAATCTACTTTTAGTATAAACAACAACTATACAGCAACAACTCCTGCTTTTGTGATAGACAAAGCGTTAACAACTAACTACTTTTTAGTTTCATCTGAAAGTAAGTTTTATCTACAAGGTAAAACGATAAAAACTTTTTTTAGAGATCCTACAAATTTAGCTAAAGCTTGGTCAAGAGCGATAACAAATGCTGATAAAACAAAAAATCTTTATCTCTGTTTAGTGGAGATAGATTCTAATGGTAAAGTTACACAAGTAACAAACAGCTTTTTAATCAAAAGTGCCACATTAGAAACTTACTAAGATTAATAGAGTGTTCAAACTTCTGTATTGGAATTTTGAACACTCCTAAGTAAATAGTTATAGTGCTATTTACTTATCATTTTTTCCCACTCAAACTTACTTATATTTTTCTCTTTTTTATCAAAGTTGATTCCAACAA
>CAYLNF010000052.1:0-6829 GCA_964385165.1 uncultured Sulfurimonas sp. | reverse complement strand
GCTTAAAGATGGGAAAGTTTCTATATTTCCTATCTTCTTTGCTTTTTTAGCCTAATTTATAGTGTATATAGCATGGTTCTGAAAAGTTTGGTACATCATCATAACTAAATACGGCATAATATTTTTCAGTATTTTTATCACCAAAGTTATCATATGTATAGTTATCTGTTCCACCATACAGTTTTTGACCATCATAAGGTGAGCATGGAACTCTAAATGGATTCTTAACAACAACAAAACCTTTTGATGATTCATCAGATGCTAGATCCCACTCAAGCTTAACCATATTGTTTTCAATTTTAGTTCTTAAATTTTCAACTTTTGCTGGTGCTGTTCTTCTTTTCTTTATATAGTTAATAACTAATGATGGTCTTTTAACTTTTTTAACATCACACCAATTTACAGTTTGTGATTTACAAAAAGATTTTTGAGATGATGCTGATATAACAAAGATAGCCTTTTTACTCTCACCACTATTTTTTAACATCTCTGATATAGCATGTTTATCAAAAACAAATCTCTGTTTTGGATTTTGCTTAATATCAGCAACACTTACATCATAACCTATCCTCTCAATTATTTCTCTATCTTTTATCTTTTGATATGTTTTTTCACCAGAACATTGATTTATCATCTCAATATGAAATCTTATACTATTTAAGGAGTTTATTCTATCTGCTTCTAAATCTATGTAAGCATCAGATATAACAGTATTATCCATATCTGGTAAATTTGAAAGATCAAACTCAATATAACCATACTCTTTATCACCGTTGGAATCAAAACCTACTCTTAATCCATCATCAGATAAACTATTTTTTGTAGCTGTCATCTCAACAAAAGATTCTAAATCAATCCTAGCTGGATTTATCATATAAGATATATCAAGTTTTGGTCTATATGTTAAACCTCCACTATATTTACCATATCCTATATCCCATTGCATCATTTGTGAAGCACGATTTAATGGAAGTGATGATGGTCCCTCCATTCTAAAATAAGCTTCCCTTCTATTTAGTGATTTTTGTAAAACATCAATCTCTTGTTTAGCAAATTGATATGTTCTCCATACACCTTGTGCTAATTGAGCAGAACCTGTTGGTCTATCTATATAACTTAAAACTTTAGCATTTTTAATATCATCAAAACTATCTATATTATCAAGAACCCTCTCATCAATCTGTCCAACTCTCCACTCACCATAACTTTCAACCTGAACAGCAACCCTATTCATCGGATAAAAAGATATAGTAGCACTTGTGATAATCGCATTTTCAGGAATAGTATTTAAAGAGAAACCACACACTCCATAGCACTCCCCTCTCCCCTCAGATATACCTACAAATAGTGAATTATTTCCAAAATGTTCACTATTTTTCTTAGTTTTTTCACCAACATATCCTATTTTATCTGCTTGTGGATATAAGATTTTTGAGAACATATTATCTTTAGGTTGAGTTCTTATTGCACATATTTGAGCAAAAGGTGACTTAATCCCCTTTGTTTGGGACACAGCTCTTATGTAATAATAGTAATTTTTCGCAGAGGTTAAATTTTTATCGGTAAAAGTTTTTAATTTTGTCATACCTATTCTATTTGAACTTTGAGCACAACCTTTTAATTTACTAGAACGGTAAACCTCAAAATATATATCTTTATCATCTTCATATTCCCAACTAAGTTCAACCTCTTTAGAAGTTACATCAGTTGCTATAAAATTTTCTACTCTTTTAAGAGAGTTATCTTTTTTATAGTTATTTGCTTCTGATAAAGCATAAATTAAAGCAGGTATATTTTCATCAATATTTTCACTCATATGCTCTTTATAATCACTAATATTTCTAGTACCAACTTCGGCAACTAAAGCTAAAGCACCTAAAGAGTAATAAAATTCTCTACCACTACCTGAAATTAGATGAGTTGGTGGCTTACCCATATGTACACCATATTCACGACCCGATTCTTTTCTTATCTCTTCAGCCATATTACCAGCTAATAGATTCAAATCTATCGCATCGATAGCATCTTCATGGATAAAGTTGTGTGCTGGAAAAAAAACATTACCTTGTGAGTGATAATCTAGTGCTATTGTTATATTTTTATGATTTAGTGCGAAATCTCTTAATGCTGATGTTTCAGGTTCACTAAATGGTGCTGGTCCTGAATAAACATTTGATGACATATCTTTATTTGGTGAGAAACCTACTTCAAAGTTTCTATTTAGATCAACACCAAAACTTCCATCACTGTTTCTTCTTCTGTTTTTTCTCCAAAAAGAGAAATGGTTTCTTGAATATTCAAAACCATCAGGATTAGCACAAGGAACCATATATAGAGTTGTTCTATCAAGAATCTCATTTAGTTGTGGGTCATACTCGATATGTTCTAAAATATACTTAGCAAATGTTAAAGATAACTCTATCCCTATCCACTCTCTAGCATGTATTGTCCCTGTATAAAATAGCGCAGGTTTATCTTTATCTGTTTTTATATTTTTTGTAATACTTACAGCTATAATATCTCTATCTTCCCAAGTTTTACCAATCGATTCAACTTTTATAAGATCTGGATAAGTTTTTTGTGCTGATTTAAAAAAATCTACACACTCATTGTAAGAAGTATATTGTTCTCTCAAGCTATTACCTCAATATTGAAAATTTATTTATGGAATCATACTCCTATAATTCTTCAAAAGAGGTAATTTAATGGTTTATTTAGATGTTTTTCTATCTATCAGATCAACTATTAAATCTATTTTTTTATTATTGAAGTTTAATCCCATTTTCTCCTGTTCAGGTGTAGCAAAAGCTGGGATTCCATTCACCTCTAAAACAATATACTCCTCTTTTTCTAAATCATATATAATATCTACACCACCAATATCTACACCTGTTGCTTTACAAGCTTTTTTAGCAATGTCTATAATCTCATCATTTGCTTCTCTCATAAAAACTGAACCACCACTTGTTACATTTGTTCTCCAGTCTGTTCCACTAGCTTTTCTACCATAACAACTAACAAATTCACCATCAACTATATCTACTCTAAAATCTGTATTATCATATTTTATAAATTTTTCAACATAAAAATATCTTAAATCCATCTGATTTAAAAATGGCATCAACATATCAAGGTTAGCTTCACTCTCTATCTTTGTTAGACCAACGCCACCCCAACCATCTGTTGGTTTATAAACCATTTTATCCCATTTTTTTATAATTTTCTTTAACTCTACTCCATTATCTCTATGGCATAATTTATAATCAGCAGTTTGAATACCCTTATTTCTTAAAACAAATGATGTATGGAACTTATCTTCAGTTAAAGCAAAAGCATCATAAGAGTTAATAGTTGGAATCACTCTATTTAGTGCTTGATAAAGATACATCTGATATTGAGTTTGTTCACCAGCATTGTATGAGAAGAAAAGATCCAATTTATCAACTTTCAAATCATTATGTATTATATGACCATTTTTAGCGATACAATCGTGTAATCTTATATTGTTCTCTGTATCTATATCTCTCTCTTTTAGTTTTTTAATAATTTTCTTTTGAATCTTATCACCACCACCATTACTGTATAACCACATACCTATTTTTCTATTTGACATATCTACCCTTTAAAATTTTTATTCTCAATAAAATAATTAAATAATTTTTTACTTAATTCTATTCTACTTTTAAAGCTATCTTTATTAGCTCTTTCATGAATAGTATGATCACCATCACCAAAAGGACCAAAACCATCTAAAGTTATAACACCAGCAGAGCTTACAATATTAGCATCACTAACACCACCTCTCTCCTCTGAATCTATTTTATCACCTGTTATCTTTTCAAGATTATGAATCAACTCTAACGAAAAAGGTGAACTTTCCATAACATCTCTTTGTATCCCACCACTCAGAGATGATGTTGTACCCTTAACATATGATTTTGATACAATCCTATTTATAGCTTTTAAAACTCTATCTTTTTCATCTTTTGTTTTATATCTTATTTCAAAAGTCAAATGAGCATGTGGAGATATAGTGTTAGCACCTATTCCACCCTCTACCTTACCAACATTTACAGTTGTTCCAAGCTTCAGATTTGTTAACTTTACTAACTCTTGTAGTTTATAAGAAGCTTCTAAATTAGCATCATATCCATCTATATAATTGTTTCCAGCATGAGCAGCTTTACCATTTATATCGATAAAAAATGTTCCAACACCCTTTCTGCCAGTAACAACTTCCATATTTGAACCAGCAGCTTCATACACAAAACAGTAATCATAATTTTTAGCCAATTCAGATGTTAAAAGTTTAGAATCATCACTACCAGTTTCCTCATCACTTACAAATAAAATATCAATGTTTTTAATCTCAATACCATCTTGTTTTAATTGCCGAAGAGCTTCAAGAGCGATAATATTTCCACCTTTCATATCACATACACCCGGTCCATACACCCATTTTTCATCTTCATCATAATTTTCAAATTTATTTGGGGGAAATACTGTATCTAGGTGACCTAATAGAAGTAATTTTTTAGAGTTTTCAGTTTTTAAAGATTTATAATGTCTATGATTACCTATAAACTCCCTCTCATAGATATCAATATCAAAACCTAACTCCTCAAACCAACTATCAAAAATAGTGCCAACCTTATCAACACCTATTTTATTTTTAGTATATGAGTTTATATTTACAATTTTTTTTAAGTCAGTTAAATAATTCATAATATGATTATACTAATATTGATTAGAAAGTATATAAAAATATAGTTATTTAATTAAAGAAGATTTTTTGTGGGAAGTTTTGTATTGTTTTAGAAAATATAGGGGGTCGAGCTTAGAAGATTACTTTCTTCTAAGTTCTTTAATACGAGCTTTTTTACCAGCAAGTTCACGAAGGTAAAATAGTTTAGCACGACGAACACGACCGCGACGGATAACTTTAATATCTTCGATTGAATCTGAATACATTGGGAAGATTCTTTCGATTCCAACACCATTAGCACCAATTTTACGAACTGTAATAGTTTGACCTGTACCTTGACCTCTTTTAGCTATACAAACACCTTCGTAATTTTGTATACGAGTTTTTTCACCCTCTTTAATTGTTACTGCTAAACGAAGAGTATCACCTGCACGAAAATCTGGAATAGTTTTCTCAGCTATTTGTGCTTTTTCAAAATTTTCAATATACTTATTTCTCATAAGTTCTTTCCTTAATTTTATTTCATAACAATGAAAGGGAAACTTTCATCTATTTTATAATGGTAAATCAACAAGTTCTTTACCTATGCTATCGTTAAGATAATCTTTTACTAGCTTTATGTTTTAAAAGCTCTTCTGGTCTGAAAAACTTTGTTTTACATTCAGATAAAGCTAATTTAATTGAACGAATTTTACTGTGATTACCCTTTAAATATTCTGAGGGAACACTATTTTGTTTATACTCTTTAGGCTTAGAAAAAGATGGTGCTTCTAAAAGTTGAGTTTCAAAACTCTCAACACTTAAAGAATCACTATTTCCTAAAACACCATCAATATTTCTACTGATAGAATCGCATAAAACAAGAGAAGCTAACTCCCCACCAGTTAAAATATAATCACCAATACTAAAGAGTTCATCTGCGTACTCTTCAATCACTCGTTCATCTATACCTTCATATCTACCACTAACAAAAGCTACATGAGATTTTTTAGCTAGTCTCTTCGCATCATTTTGCTTAAATGGTTTAGCAACAGGAGTTAAAAAAATAATGTGAACATCCTCATCACCATTCTTTAAACTATCCAATGCGTCATATAAAGGTTGTGGATTCATAACCATCCCAGCACCACCACCAACAGCAGTATCATCTACCTTTTTATGTTTAGAATCACTGAACTCTCTTGGATCTAAGTAGTTTATATCTAGTAACTCTTTATCGATAGCTCTTTTCAAGATAGAATCTTGAAAATAACCCTTTACAAGGTTCTCAAATAGAGTTACAAATGTAAACTTCATTATGATGCTTCTAGTATATCCATAGCACCATCTAAAGTGATGATTTTTTTATCAATATCAACACTTACACGAAATGGTTCTTGAAATGGAACTAAAAAGCTTTTAGCGCTACCTGACTTAACTAGCTCATCACTAGTTTTTATACTTAGGTAGTTTGTTATCGCTATCCTTTCCACTTCATTAACTACTCCTAAAAACTTACCATCTTCAAACACTTTACAATCTTCTAAGTCGAACCAAAAATATTCACCATCATCTAAGTGGCAATTTTTTCTTGTTTCAGCTCTAGTTGTAAAAAGTTTTACATTAGTAAACTTTTTAGCATCCTCAATGTTATATATCCCATCAATTTTAATCAAACCTCTATCGAGATCCACATCACTTAGTGTGATATTTTTATTTAGGTTAGTAAAAAAACTAGCACCATCATAAAATTGTTCAGGAAAATCACATTTAATATGAAATTTCATATCACCTTTTATACCGACAGTTTTGCCGATAGTTGCGATATGAAGTAGTTGTTCCTTATACTGCTTCGACATTGATACGGTAACTTATTCCATCTTTAGCTTTACAGCCAGAGATTAATGTTTTGATTGCACCAATCATCTTACCCTCTTTACCAATCAGCTTACCAATGTCTGCTTGATTAGCAAAAAGAACAATTTCTGTTATTTCATCGCCCTCTTTTACTTCCACTCTTATATCTTCAGGGTTTGAAGCTATAAGCCTTGCGAATTGTGCGACAAAATCAGAAATCATAATTAACGACCTGTTATCTTTTTAACACGATCACTCATTTTAGCACCAACGCTTAACCAGTAATCT
>CAYLNF010000051.1:0-6891 GCA_964385165.1 uncultured Sulfurimonas sp. | reverse complement strand
TTTTAGTTCTAACTAAACCAGCCTCAAGCATAGCAAAACCCGGAACCATAAATATAATTAGTACCATAGAAAATAGTGCGAAGAAAGTGTCAATTATGTATTTAAAATCAGATTCTAACATTAGAATACTCCTTATTTTTAGTGAATTTGATAAGTCTAGCTAAAAATAAAGGGGTTGTAGTTTTTTAATTGATTAAATTTTAACCAATTTAGAGGATTTTATAAGATAAGGTGTTATTTTTATATCAACACCTTATAATTGTATGCTAATTATATAGCTTCGTTATCTGTTTCACCAGTTCTGATTCTAATAATTTGTTCAACATCACTAACAAATATTTTACCATCACCAATTTTACCAGTTCTAGCAGCTTCAACGATTGCTGATGTAGCTTGATCTACCATATCTTCAGTAACAATCATCTCCATTTTGATTTTTGGTAAAAAATCAACAACATACTCAGCACCACGGTAAAGTTCGCTATGACCTTTTTGACGACCATAACCTTTAACTTCACTAACAGTCATACCATCAATACCAATCTCAGCTAATGCGTCTTTTACATCTTCTAATTTGAAAGGTTTTATAATTGCTTCTACTCTTTTCATATTAATACTCCATATTTAATTAAAAGGGGTTAATCCCCTTTTGAATTTTAAAATTGTAACCATTTTTATGGTTTTAATCAACTATTAAAGGTTTAAAGCTTTCTCACCGTGAGTTGTTTCATCAAGACCACCATCATCTTGATGTGGCTACACTAATTCATACAAAGAATAAAAGCTATTCTAAGTTAAAATAAGAAGAATAAGTGAGGCTAAGATGGCAAACCGTAAGTTTACAAAAGAGTTTAAAGATTCAACAATTCAACTAGCATTAAATAGTGAAGAATCAGTTTTACAAATAGGTAAAGATTTAGATGTGAATCCAAAAACAATTTATAATTGGATTCGAGAGTATAAAATAGCTAATAATTTACCAGTAAATACTATTGCTTCAACTAAGTCAACTACAAAAGAAACAGTTGATGAGACTTAATGAAAAATAAGAACACACTGCTTAACACCATCTATAAAGATAGGAGTTGCTATAAATGAAGCTGGAGAGTTATAACTAGGCTCATAAGGTGCGAAATCATCAAATGCCAATTCACCCTTATTCATATTTAAAGCTTTTCTATAAGCTCTAGCTATACCTGTGTTACTATATACACCATTTTTAAGATTTGTAGCAAAATCTTTCTCTTTAAAGTCAGTATATATGATGTTACCTTTCATATCTACCATAAAAATATCATAAAGGGAGTAAGCTTCTAAAAAAGTGTTAAAAGATTCATGATATCTTTTATGAGCTTTCATATATGTTGAATCATATTTAGGATTATAGTTCATATTGTTTTTTTCACCAAGTTTTGAACTATTATCTACGATAAAAATATACTGAGCTATCAAACCATTCACATCAGTTGGTAAATAATCTTGTGTTGGTTTTATTTGAGCAGAACTGGGTACTTTATAGTTTACATCATTTAGATAATTATTATCTAAATCATTCATAACTAATCTTTTAATCTTATTTTCTGGTAGATTAAGCTCATCTTCTAAAGAGTAAAAACCTTTTTCAAATGCCTTAAAAGCCTCTTTTGTACCATCTTGAACCGCTAAAGATGTAAGCAGACCTTTTAAATAATCTAAATAAGCAGAAATCTCACCATGCTTAGCAGCTTCTACTGTACTTAACTTATCCATATTGTTGTGTAACATAGCATCTGTTGATTTACTAACAGCTATATATGTAGTAACTAAAGCTAAAAACAGTAACAAACTAAATACTGCTGTTAGAACCTTTTCGCTTTGATAGTCATTTTATATCCTTCACCTCAATTTTATACTACAATTATAGCCATAAATATCACAAAATTTACGATTAAATAAATTTAATTGATTAATTTTCAACCAACAATTAAATGTAAGATAAAAAATTTAGTTTGAGTTAAGATTCTAAGTATCTCAAAGATGAGATACTTAGATAGTGGATTATTATGTTTTGAAAGTTTCAAGTTCTGAGTTTAATTCATTTGTTAATGAATTAAGATGTTTAGCTGCTTCAGATATCTCCTCTACATCTCTAGCATTTGTTGATGATATAACATTTATCTCTTCAACTTTATCTACTATAACAGCTACATTTTCACCAGTATTTACAAAATCTTTTACAGTTCTATCACTAGCTTCTACTGCTCTATTTACTATTTTAACAGTTGTATTGATTCTATCTTCAACACCTTGAGCAATAGTTGCTAACTCCTGAATCTCTTGTGAGTTTGTACTCATATGAACAGAAGCATCTCCAATAGATTGAACGATAACATTTATCGTAGCATTTATCTCAGATAATGTTTTTTGTGTTCTCTCAGCTAGTTGCCTAACCTCATCCGCAACCACAGCAAAACCACGACCATGCTCACCAGCTCTTGCCGCCTCAATCGCAGCATTTAGTGCCAATAGATTTGTTTGATCTGCTATATCACCAATAATTACTAAAATCGTTTTAACATCATTAGCTTCACTAGATAAATTTTGCATATTTTGAGCTAAATCTAACTCTGTTTCTGCTCTTTGGTTGATTTTTGTAGCTAAAGATACAACATCATCCCTAGCACCCTCTAAATTCTCGTTTGCTCTTATAATATCTTCGGTAGAAGCTTTAGCGTCATTGATAGCATTTGCTATCTCATGTTGAGCAGATTTTGCATTATTAGTTGCTACCTCAACAATAGAAACAGATTGCTCAACATTTTTTCCAACACTAAGTGATGTTCTTGATAACTCATCAGAGATAGAAGCATTTTCAATAGATGATGCTTTTGATGTTTTTAACAGCTGATCAAGAGAATTCATCAGTATGTTAAAGTTAACACCCATCTCACTAATCTCCTTAGGAGCATCAGTATCTATCCTTTGTGTTAAATCATTGTTTGTAGATATATCTAAAATTTTCTTTTTAAATTTATCTATCGGTTTTGAAACACTATTACTAATAACATACATTGTCACTAAATAAAGTAATATAGCTATAACTAAAGATATTACCACTGTATTTATTATCAACTCTTGAATCTGATCTTGTGCTTTTTGTTTCATAGTTGCGATATTCTTCTCTATCTCATCTACATAAGCACCTGTACCAATAATCCAACCCCATGGTTTAAATAATTTTACATAAGTTAATTTAGCACTAGGAGTATTATTGTTTGGTTTTGTCCACATATATTTAACAATACCACCATCACCTCTTTTAGCTACTTTTACCATCTCATTAAAAAGATAAACACCATTTGGATCTTTAACATTAGATAGATTTTTACCATTTAATGATGGTTTTATCGGGTGCATAACCATTTTTGGTTCTGTATCATTTACCCAAAAATACCCATGTTCTCCAAATCTCATATCAGAGATAGTAACTAATGCTTCTTGTTGAATCTGTTTTGTTACATCAGAAACATAAGCACCTGTACCGATTATCCAATTAAATGGTTTAAACACTTTAACATAAGATACTTTTGATTGTGGCTTATCAAAACCAGGTTTTGCCCAAGCATACTTAACAGTACCCTCACCATTAGATTTTACAACTTTTACCATCTCATTAAATAGATAAACACCATTTGGATCTTTCACATTTGATAGATCTTTACCATTTAGTGCTGGTTTAATCGGGTGCATAACCATTTTTGGTTGTTTATCGTTTATCCAAAAATACCCATCTTTACCATATCTACTTTTTTTAACTATTTGTATAAGTTTTCTTTTTAGAGTATCTTCATCTATATTACCAATATTTTGATCATACTCATTTTGAAGAATATTAAGCAAAAATTCTGTTTGAAGTTTCAAATCATCTCGAACCTCATCTTCTATCTTATGTGATGATGTTCTATCGTAGAACGATTTAATAGATTCAAATGCGATAGTTACATAGTTTTTCAGCTCTTCTTTTTTATTAGCATAAGCTTCTATCTGATACTTTTTAACATTCTCTTCTGTTGTATTTTTTATACTAATAATAGATTGAACAACCAAAATAGATGAAACTATTATAATGGTTGTCAATAATATCAGCTGTATTCTAGCTTTTATTGAGATTCTTTTCATAAATTTCCTTTACTTAGAAACTATAATTCATAATAAATCTATATTCATCCCAACCAACAGATCCATTTAAAGTATTATCTGAATTATTTTCACTCACATAAAAATCATCAGAGAAGTTTCCTCTAAAACGAAGTTGTAAATTTTTAACAGCTTCTGGATTGTAGATAAAATCAAATCCAACTTCACTAGTATCACCCTCTGTATATCCATTGTAATCATCCATAGCATAGTTACCATAATAAACAACAGTTTTTAGATCTGCTCCAAGGTTTTTGAAGTTATATGAAGCTGCTACTTTTGTAGCTTTTGTTCCTGCTAAGAAAACATGTCTTGTAACCATACCTTGAGTATATGCTGGCATACCACCCCATGGTGAGATGATGGCATTTGCATATGAAGCATCAGTAGCATCATTTTCAGTTGTTTTAGAGTATGCAACTGATGCCGTAAAGTTTTCAACTTTGAAACCAAATTTTAAACCGTAGTAAAGAGAATCTATCTTACCATCACCACCAAGTCCACTTAAGTATCTATCACCTACATCATTCTCTTTTATAACTTGAACCGCAGCAAATGGTTTTACTTTATCAGTTAGTAAACAAGTCCAAGAGTAAGAAACATCTGCATAAACAGCATTTAAAATATCGTGTGCATAGTAATCCCATAACTGAAGTTTTAAACCTTTAACACCTGTATATGTAATAGCCGCAACAGAAACACCATCTGTCTCTTGACCAATAGCATAACTACCCATATTTACAAATTTACCAACTTGATTTTTGCTATCAACAGCAGAATAACCAGCAGTTGCCGCTAACACACCACTAGTATAAGCACGACCAAATGTACCTTGAGCGAACTTTGTAACATGAGCTAAAATAATATTTGTATCTGATAAACTACTATCACTCATAAGATAAGCTTCAAATAAGTTAGGAAGCATTCTAGCATCATCAGCACCTGCTAATGGTGTATTTAACTTTTGACGACCAGCTTTAAAAACTGTTTTATTATACTTATATTGTAGATATGCTTCACCAAGTAGTGAGTAAGAATCGTTGTTTGTACCAAGCAGAGTTGGATCAACTTTTGTGTAATCATCATTTGGTGTATCTAATAAAAAACCGTTTGTTGTATAAAATGCTGTACCTAAACTTAAACCAGCAAAATCATCAGTTTCAAATTTCAGGTAACCACCTATCGCATTTCCATCACGAGTATAATCACTCTTAGCACTTCTAGTATCACTAACACTTCTTGAGATACTAAACTCTCTTATTTGACCACTAACCTTCCCCTCACTAAACATACCAGATAGATCATCTGCTCCATTTAATGTTGTTAACATACCAATAGATACTAAACTCAATGCTATTTTTTTCTTCATAATTATACTCCTAATTAAAACTATATCTAACAGTTTAACTTTAATATCTTTAATTGTAGCTTGTGCTATATAATAGGTATATTTTTATACCCTTTTACTTAACAAATTTTGATAGTAAAAATATAACCATAATATCATAGCTGTTAAACTCATACCTAAACTCATAACTTGACCTTGAGTTATAGTATTACAACAAACATAACCTATCTGAACATCTGGCATTCTATATACTTCTGCTATGGTTCTAAATAAGCCATAACTTATAGCATAGATAAGAATCAGTTCACCTGAGAATTTTTTATATTTTCTATAAATATACACAACAAGAAAAACACCAAATCCCTCTAGTAATGCCTCATAAAGTTGAGATGGATGGCGAAGTGTGCCATCTACTAAGATTCCCCAAGGCACATCAGTTTCACGACCTATAAGCTCTTGATTTAAAAAGTTACCTATACGACCAAAAACAAACCCTAAAGGGATAGCTAAAGCTACTAAATCCATAATCATACCTAGAGATACATTATGTCGTTTAGAGTATAGATAACTACCAAGAGCAAATCCTATAACAGCACCGTGATAACTCATACCACGAATCCCAACAAACTCACCATTTACAAAAGGGTTAAATATTTGCCATGGATGGGTGAGATAAAAAGAGGTATTTGTATCATAAAACAGTATATATCCTAATCTAGCACCTAAAATAACACCAACTTCTACATAGATAAAATAAACATCTATCTGATCTGATGAAAAATTTAGATTATCTTTTTTCATAAAATATTTTCCAACATAAAGAGCAGTCATAAGAGCTAAAACATACATCATCCCATACCAATGAACTGGTAAAGAGAATATATGAAATGCTATGGGATTAAAACTATCGTAGATATGATTCCAGCTATTCATCTACTTTCTCAACGCCTCTGCTATAAGCTCAATAGGATTCTTAAACACAGTTTTAACATCAGCATAGTTCATAGAAGCATTTATCTGCATACGACAAGCACTACACTCAGCACTAACTATATCTGCTTCAGTATCTCTAATCATCGCTGCTTTTGGTGCTCCAGCTGCTTTTGCGAAGTGGTATTTTTCACTCTGCATAGTTACACCACCAAAACCACAACAAGTGTTAGGATCTGCCATCTCTACTATGTTATAGTTTTTACGAATCAGATTTCTTGGCTCTTCATGAACACCTTGCATCTTTCTAGCATGACATGGATCGTGGTAAGTTACTATTTTTGGAAGCTGTTTTTTAGAGGCTAAAATCTGCTCTAAATCGGTATGGTTTTGTAACCATTCAGTAGCCATATAAACTTTACCCATAACCTTTTTAG
>CAYLNF010000050.1:0-6957 GCA_964385165.1 uncultured Sulfurimonas sp. | reverse complement strand
ATCATGGAACTCTTAGTTTTTAATTTTTTAGATGGTATATATGCTGTTGAGCTAAAAAAGATAAAAGTGATACTTGTATATTCACAAACAAATATTACACCCCTTTATAATGAAAGCCCTTGGATTAGTGGTCTAATCAATCTTCGTGGAGATGTTTCACCCATAGTTGATTTAAGGGTAAGGTTTAGCGATAAAGAGCCATCATTTACAGAAGATACTGTTATCATCATAGTAAAAACTCAAGATGATAAACTTATCGGTATGGTTGTTGATTGTATCGAAGCTATAAAAAATATAGATATGAACTATATAACTCCACCACCAGATTTGGGGATAGGAATAAATCCTGAATATATAACTGGCTTGTATAAAAATGGTGTAAATGAGATGATTACACTTTTAGATGTAGATAAGATTTTAAATGTTGAGGAGCTTTAGAAGCTGGGGATTAAACCCTAGCTTCACAAAGTTGTTTGTCAAAAAGAGTTGAACAACTTCTTGTTTGAGTGTATGCTTTTACAGCTGCTAAAACAGCCATATCTACAAGTGGCTCAACAATAACAACCGCCATATAAGCAGAACCAAAACTAAAAATTTCTGCTAAATTCTCACCACCAAAACCTTGACCATATACTGCCCAAAATGCTACCCAAGAAACGATAGCACCTTCCCAAACGATTGACATTTTAAGCATTTGAGAGTAGCTAATATCTTTATAAGCTGTTCCAGTAGGGATGATTTTTTTAACTGCTACATTTAGTAAAAACATACTAGCTAAAAGTGTTGTTACATTGATTCCATACTGAGGTAGATCAAACTGAGCAAAAAATAGACCTTGAATAGCAAGACCCGTAGCTAAACCGATAGCTGCTGGAGCGATACCAAAAACTAAAAATATAGTTGTTCCTAAAATAAGATGAACTTCACTAACACCTATAGGGTAATGTGGTAAAACCTCAAAACAACAAAAAACTATAATCGTAGCTATAATACTTTTTAAAGCTAAAGATACTAAACCATTCTCTTTCATATTGTCCATCGCTACTTTTGCCGTAGCACCTAAAACTGCTGCCCCTGTTCCATAACTAAGGAGCATTTTTGCTCCATCTACTACACCTGCTTCTATATGCATTTTATTTTCCTTTAATTTTTTTAAATATTACTAAAAACTATATGATGCGAAAAATCTTAAGTTTTTACCGTTAAAATCATCACTTAAAGAATTATCTTTGTTATCATCTATGACATAAGTAGATGATAATGTAACATCATCAGATAAAGCATACTCTAAACAAAAGTTTTGTTCAACTATGTGTGCCTCTTTACCTAGTGAATCTTTATCACCACTAAAATCACCATAAGCATAAGATAAAGCTAGATTATCTAACTCATAACCTATACCAACCATAATAGAATCAGCATCTCTATCTTGAGCTATCTCATCAAGTATCATACTATCCATACTTGTATATAATGCTCCACCACCAAAGCCACTAAAACTACTTTTACCATCAACTTTTGAAGAGTGGTTATAAGCTAATGTGAAACCAAAATCGTTATAATCTAAAGAGGTAGAAACACCATATATAGTCGCTTCTACACCACTATCATTTAGTTCAGATTCATCTAAATATTGTAAAGCCAAATCTAAACTAAAATCTTTACTTAACTCTAATGTTGTTGTTATATCACTATATATAGCATTCGATACTTTAGTGATATTATAGTACCAAAGTGTAGCCTCAATTGTATCATTTGTATATAAAACAGCACCTAAATTTACACCATTTTTTGCTGTTTTAACCCAACCATCATCTAACCCAGCATCGCCACCTTGCCATTTTTGAACATTACCAGCCACAAAACTAAAATCATTTAGTTTATAAGTCACTATATAAGCTTCAAAACTATTTGGAATCATCCTAATATCATCACTATCAGCTAAAGGTGTATCTAAAAATTGGCGACCAGCACTAAGTGTAAAATCTCCATACTCATAACTTAAATAAGCTTGTGTAAGTTGAGTATAATTTCCCTTAGATGAAGATAATTCATCATTAAACTTATCACCCTCACCTGTAAGTGGGTCTATATCTTGTGATGTTCTAAGCTCAACACCACCACCAAAACCTTTATAGTTTGCTAACTCAAAACCTAATGCACCACCAACAGCCGTAGCATATGTATCTTCACTATTATCATTTTGATAAGCTGAGTATTGTGTTCTAAGTTCACCAGAGAATGAACCATTTTTAAACATATCTTCAACACTTGAAGTTGTTGTTTGAGATGCTAAAAGGTTTAAAGTCACTAAACTTAATGTTACTATTTTTTTCATTTTATTCCTTAGATTTATCTGTTTTAAGAATGATAATCTTTATCATCTTTATTTATGATTAAAATAGGGAGGAGATATAGAATTATTTAAAAATATATAAAATTCTATAAGTTTTTTTTGAAATGCAAAAAGCTTTAATGTTTTTAAGGTAAGATTTAAAAAATAACAATTACAATGACAAGCTTTTTGATAAAAAAAGATAGATTCACAAATGGTGGGTTCTAACTCCTCTAACTCCTCGCTAGTCTCATCCTCTTTAGCATAAGATGAACCTTGTATATGAAAAGATTGCACACGAGTAACACTTTTATGTAATGTTACAGCATTAACAGTTACAGTGATAGCATTTAAACTAAAATAGTTCTTTCCAAATCCACGAGGTAATTTCATACCGAAAGTATATCATATTTACTTTTTATTTCTACTTACTAAAACACCAGCTATAACAATCAACCCTATCCCTAGAAAAGTTATAGTATCAGGTATAGCATCACCAAGTATCCAACCAAAACCTATCGCAAATGGTATGTTTGTATAACTTATCACACCTATGATACTAAGGTTTGATGAGCTGTAAGCTTTTGTGAGTAACCATTGTGAAAGAGTAGAGATTAAAGCCATAAAACCTATGAGTAACCATACCCACAACTGAGATGGAACAACAAACTCTGGAAATAAAAAGTTTAGATAATATGGCACATCTATAAAAGGGGCAACCATAAACAAAATAGCAGGAGCGATAGTACCAATTCCAACAAAAGATAAAACGATAACTCTAGCATCATATATATCTTTTATCTTTTTTATAGTTGTATATGCCATAGCAGCAAACAAACCACCACCAACACCTAAAAGATGTTCATAAGATATACTCATACCAAAAGGTTTAGTGATAAAAATAACACCTAAAAAACCTATGAGTAAAGCAAAAACCATCTCCTTACTTAGATGCTCTTTTAAAAGATAGTAAGCTAATATAGTTACAAAAAGTGGTGAGGTTTTATTTAGTGTTATAGCTTCACCTAAAGGGATAACTGTGATGGTGTAAAAAAATAAAATCATAGCTATAAAACCAAAAATACCACGAGTTATAAGCATATAAAATTTACCACCACTAAGTTTTGGTGGGGTATGTTTTAGAGCATAAAGAACTAAAAGTACACCTATAAAGTTACGAAAAAATACTATCTCCATAGCACTCATATCAACTGAAAGAATCTTAGCGATAGCTCCATTCATAGCAGAGATCAATGCTCCAACGAGCATATATAAAACACCCTTATCTATATTTTTTAACAATCTTTTCCTTTTACAAACTCTAAAGCTTTTTGATTTACAAATACCAACTGGTACCACTGTTTTTTGGGTGCTATGAGATTTAGTCTAACTGGATTTGAACTCCTAGATAGTGCTACATAAAATTGTGATGGTGCAAAAATCTCATCTGTTTGGATTATCAAATCAGATATAGACATCCCTTGTGATTTATGTATCGTTATAGCAAATGCTAATTTTATAGGGTACTGGTAGATTGTAAAAAGATTCTCCTCCACCATCTCTTTTTTACCATCAACAGTTTTCTCACTCCATTGTGTTTTTGTTTGTGCTACAACTTCAAGTTTTACAACCTTACCATCAACTTTTTGAATAAAGATATGGCTAGAATCTTGATTCACAACCACACCCCTCTCACCATTAAAATAGTTCCAAGCATTTCTAGTGAACAAAACAGGAGCACCTATCTTTAACTCCAACTCTTTTTCGATTCTAGCATCATCCATATATCTTTGAATATCTTTATCTTTAACAGTTGGCTTATGCTTTATAATCTGAGCCTCTTTTATAAAAAGCTCCTCATCTATATGTTTTAACTGCTCTTTATTATGAAAGTTTGCTGAGATATTTTTACCAAAAAGTAGAGTAAACTCACTTAAGTTTTCAGGTAGAGGTTTTATATACTCATTTAGTTGGTTGTGAATCTGCTCATCTATGAAACCATACCTTACATTATGGAGTAACTCTATAAATTTTTTATCATCTGTTCTATATATGTGTGTTAACTCTATCGTCTCAAAATCAAAACTACTCCAAGATTGAGATTCAAAAGCAAACCTAACCTCACCATAACCTCTAACAACTGGTGGAAGTTGTAAAAAATCACCAACAATTAAAACAGAACCACTAAAAGCAGATTGAGCTAACCTCAACTTTATCATATCAAACAAAGCATCACTAACCATAGAGATCTCATCTATCACAATCAAGTCGATTGAGGCTATAAGTTTTTTAGTTTTTTTCTTTGGCTCATATTTACCTTTAGATTCTAAATCTTCTATATCTGAAGCGATTCCCAGCTCAAAAAAACTATGTAGAGTTTGACCATTTATCAAAGTAGCAGCCATTCCAGTTGATGCTAACTTCGCCACTTTTTTAGATTCATCTTCAAACGATTTTATAACATCTTTGGTTATTGTTGTTTTTCCAACACCTGCCCCACCCGTTAAAAAGATATTTTGCTTTGATTTTAGTCTATTAATAGTAACACTTAAATAATTCATAAAAAGGATACTACAATAATAAATATAAATATAGATAAATTATAGTAAAATCACGGAAATAAAACTAAGGACATTTTATACTATGCAAAGAATTTTAATTGTAGAAGATAATAAAACACTTGCGAAACTTATGGCAAAAAAAATTTCAGAATCATTAAAATTTGAAGTTGATGTCGCTTACGATTTCCATGAAACAAAACTATTTTTAAGAATGCACAAATATTTTGTTTGTTTACTAGACCTTAATCTACCAGATGCCCCTAATGGTGAGGTTGTTGATTATGCTTTAGAACATGGTAACCATGCTATCGTTTTGAGTGGTAACATAGATAAAGAGTTTAGAAAACAGATGCTCAAAAAAAATATCATAGATTATGTATATAAAAGTGGTATGAACGATATTAACTACATTATCAGTATGATTCAAAGACTAGAAAAAAACCAACAACATACAGTCCTTGTTGTTGATGATTCTATGATCTTTAGAAAGCAACTAAAAACTCTACTAAACCATCTACTTTTTAATGTTATAACTGTTGCTCATGGTGAGGAGGCTTTATCTATCCTCTCTACAAATGATGATATATCTCTTATCATAACTGACTATAATATGCCTGTTATGAACGGTTTTGAGCTTACAAAAGAGATAAGAAAAAATCACTCAAAAGAGAACCTTGCTATTATCGCTTTATCATCTAGTGAAGATGATGAAGTAAATGCTATGTTTTTAAAATATGGTGCTAACGATTATATTAAAAAACCTTTCTCTAAAGAGGAGTTTTCTTGTAGAATTAACAACACCATAGAGGCTATGGAAAATATAAACATAGTTACAAATCATGCTAACCGTGACTTCTTAACAGGTTTATATAACCGTAGATATTTTTTCAACACTATGAAAACATACCTAGAAACTGTACCTCATGATTCAGAAAACTACGCTGTTGCTATGATAGATATAGATTTTTTCAAAAAAGTAAACGATACTTATGGACACGATACCGGTGATAAAGTTATCGTTCATCTTTCAGAGATTCTTACATCATCTACAAGCCATAACGATATAGTAGCTAGATTTGGTGGTGAGGAGTTTTGTATAGTTCTTAAAAACATAACTCGCTCTAACGCTATCGATATTTTTGAGAGACTTAGAAAAGAGGTAGAAAAAAGTTGTGTTTACTCAGATAAAGGTGAAGAGGTAAGATTTACAATCTCTATCGGTGTAGCGATGGATGGAGATGAATCTCTTGATGAAAATATCCACCAAGCAGATATGATGCTTTATAAAGCTAAACAAAATGGTAGAAATATGGTTGTGTTTAATTCTTAAAAGGTAAAAGATGGCAAAAAAATATATAATTTTAGATACTGAAACAACTGGCACTAGTGAAAACGATAGAGTGATCCAACTAGGCTTTATGGTTTTAGGTGCTAAAGAGATAGAGGTTCACAACGAGTTTTATAGCTCAGATGTACCTATCAGTTTCGGGGCTATGGAGGTTCATGGAATCACTCCAGATATGATAGATGGCAAACCAAAATGTGTAGATGGTGAGGCATATAAACGGTTAGAGGAGTTAAACACTTCAGATAATTATATGATAATCCACAACGCCCCTTTTGATATAACTATGCTTGAGAAAGAGGGTTTTGAAACGAAGATGAAAGTGATAGATACACTTAGAGTTGCTAAACATATCTTTCCTGATGAGGAAGCTCATAGACTTCAGTATTTCCGTTATAAGATGGAACTTTACAAAGAGGAAGAGAAAGAGGCTCAAAAGCTAGGAATCGTAGTAAAAGCTCACGATGCTATCGGTGATGTTTTAGTGCTAAAACTTTTCTTGTCAAAACTAAAAGCTGAAGTATCTAAACAGTACCCAGATGAGAATCCAGTTGAGAAGATGGTAGATTTAACAAATACTCCAATTCTTATAAAAACTTTTAGATTTGGAAAACATAAAGATAAAACTTTAGAAGAGGTAGCAAAAGAGGATGCTGGTTATCTAAGATGGATGTTAAAATCTATGGATAATTTAGATGATGATATGAGATACTCAA
>CAYLNF010000049.1:0-6965 GCA_964385165.1 uncultured Sulfurimonas sp. | reverse complement strand
GTGAGTTATCCATATCTGTGTTATCAACACCATCTTCTTCCCCACCAGTACAACCTAGTTCAATCTCTATACTCATACCGATTTTACTCATACGCTCTAAGTAAGCTTTACAAGTTGCTACATTCTCCTCTAAACTCTCTTCAGAAAGATCTAACATATGTGAAGAGTAAAGTGGACGACCTTGTGATTGGAAGTGACTCTCACCAGCATCTAAAAGAGCATCTATCCATGGTAATAGTTTCTTAGCAGCATGATCTGTATGTAAAATAACAGGTACTCCATAAGCTTCAGCCATCATATGAGTATGGATAGCTCCAGAGATAGCACCAATGATAGCTGCTCTCTCATCAGCATTACTAAGACCTTTACCAGCATAGTAAGAAGCCCCACCATTACTAAACTGAATAATTAATGGAGAGTTTACTTTAGCTGCTGCCTCTAATACACCATTTATAGAATCTGTTCCAACAACATTTATCGCAGGAATAGCGAAACCTGTTTTTTTCGCATAATCATAAACTTTTTGAACATCTTCACCAAAAAGAACACCCGGCTCTACAATATCTAAAATCCCTTTACCCATATACAGTTCCTAATATTTTAATAGTGTGATTATATTATATGGTTTATTTAAAACAACTTTTATAACAGAAAATTTAAAGTTTTATAATTTTATGATAGAATATAAGAAATAAAACATAATTTTTAAAGGAATTAATTTGAGATTTACAATAGACGACTATTCAAAACATTTTAAAATGTCTAAAGAGATGATTAACTCCAAATTAAAAGCCAAAAAACTAGATTATATAATTGAAGATGGAATCACTTACATAGTAAAACCTGACCTATCTTTAAAAAAAGATTCACAAGTGACTCCTAAAAAAGCAAAAGTAGCAGATAGTGTTGTTTTAACAAATCAACAAAAACAAAAAACTACCGTAGCCGCAGTTTTATCTCTATACCAAAAAGAGAATCAGCAACTAAAAGCAAAGATTTTACAACTTGAAGCTAAAATCGATAAACTTATAGATGACAAAGAGCAGATGCTTAGAGATGAAAGGGATAAGATAGAAGATGTTTATAATGCCAAAGATGAGCAGTTAAAAACTATTTTAGAGCTTATAAATGCCAAAATGATGTTACAACAACCTGAGCAGATAGTTCAAAAAGAGCAACCTAAAGAGACAAAAAAAGATTCTAAACTAGTTGAACTAAGGGAGTATCTTAAAACATTAGATATTAAATCTCACCAAAGAAAAAATATCAAAAAAAGGTTTATAGAAGCGTATGATAGTGATGTTAGAATCATACAACAAAATGGGAAGCTCTACTTAGATTTCTCAAAGTATGATTATAGTGATCTACTTGCTTACTAGGTACAATTATGAAAATAGAAAATAGAGATAGAATCGATGATGGGGTTGAGTTATCCTCAGAGGAGATTCATATAGCTGGAGATGTTAAGCCAAACAGTATCTTAGAGGCTGTAAACTTAGAGATTGATGGTACTACATATACAGATTCTATCCAGTTTGCTAGAGAAGCAAAAATAGACACACACCATGGAACATTAAGATCACATATCGCCTATGTAAACACTTTAGAAGATGGTGAAATACACGCAACAACAGCACATATAAAATCTGCTTTAAGTGGAATCATATATGCTCAAGATGTTATCATAGAGTCTGTATCAGATAATCTACAAATCTTTGCATCAAACTCCATAACTATAAAAAGTGTAAATGGTAAAAACAACCTATTTAAGATAAACTACAAAGATGTACCTATCATAAATTCCAAACTTGATCTAATCAATGATGATATAGATGATCTAAAATACTCCCTAGAGGATGCTAAAAAGCATAACATCTCTCAAGTAACACAGATAGAGGAAAAGATAAAAGAGTTTGAAGATGAGATAAATGGTATTGAAAACTCAACACTTAATGGTAAAATTATCATTAAAGAGAAGATAAACGAATCTAATAAAATTATTTTTGAATTAAATGGTGGTGAGCTTATCTCTTTTATCACTAAAACTGCTAAATATACACCTTTTTACTTAGAAATTTCTCAAAATAGTGTAGTTTTAAAACCTGTAAATCAAAAGTGTGAATTAAACTAAAATAGTAAAAAAAGATAATATATAGGCTAAAAAGGTAGTATATAGCCATAAATTTTTATCTTTTTTATAAAAATAGTTCAAAAGAAGAAATATTTAAGCAAAGACATTATAAAGTACAAACATCTGAATTTTCATCCCATAATATGGGAATGTTTAGTTCATTAATCTTGAATCTAAAGGTAAACTTATGAATAAAGCTCAATTCGTTGAATTAGTACAAGCAAGTGGCGACTACAAAACTAAAGTGGAAGCTGAAACAGCAATCAAAGCATTTACTGATGCTATTACAGAAGCTCTAGTTAAAAAAGAGGATGTTTCTTTAGTTGGTTTTGGTAGTTTTAATGCTACTCTACAAAAAGGTAAAAGTGGTAAAGTTCCTGGTACTGACAAAACTTATACAACTCAAGATAAAATGGTTCCTAAATTTAAAGCTGGTAAAGGTCTTAAAGACCGTGTTGCTGCTGGTAAATAATTTAAGAAATAGTGTTGTAGTTTTATCTACAACACCATTTTAAACTCTCACATATGAAACTTAACTTTTTAAAATCTATATTTAAAGAAAACAAAAAAAGATTAAAACTCCCCGAATCTATACTTATCAAAAATATTAAAAAACTAAACACTTTAGAAAATATCTATATATTTGAAAATATAACGATACACAACTTCTCTAAAAAAGTTTTTATACCATTGTTGATTTTAGATAGCTCAAGAGGGATATATCTGTTTGAATATAAAGAGTGGTCATATAACGACCTAAAAGATGCTAGTATCTCAAAAGCAGAGAGTACAAATCAAGAATCTTCAAAAGAGGGGTTAGCATTTCAAAAACTACACCAATTTATAAATCAAAAACTAACAAAACTATCGTTAGATAAAGAGATACCTATATTTAACTTTTTACTGATGCAAAATCTAAATGCTGATGAGTATGAGCATTTAGATTTGACATTTAAAAAGTTGCTTCCAAAAAATAGAATCATATTTAACGATATGGAGATAGATGATATCTCAGATAAATTAAACTCAACCATAGAAGCAAATAGTGAGCTATATGATGCTAAAAACATACTATCATCACTACTTGGGCAATACACAATCATAAAAGATGATGGTGGTGTTGAGATATGTAGTGATGAGCAGATAGAGTTTATAGAAGATGATATCGATAGTGTTACAGTTTTAAGTACACCTCCAGCATCAGGTAAAACATCATCTATTTTACTAAAAGCTATAACACAAAAAATTAAAAATGAGAATCAAAAGATTATCATCATACAAAACACACCATTTGCTACTCAAAAGTTAAGAAAGAGACTACTTCAAACTTTGGATATGGGTGAGATAGATATAAAAAGTGATGATATTGAGATACTAACACCACTTGATTTAGTAAATAAACATCTAAAAAAGATAAATAAACTACCGTTAGAAGTTGTTCTTCATATAGACAAAAAACTTATGAAAAGTGGTTTTAATGTTGCTGATTTGATTCTATGTGATGATACAAACTTAATCTCAAAAGAGTTTATAGAGTATCTAAAACATATCCAAAAAAAGTCATCTCTTATCTTAGTTCAAAACTATTTTGATAAAACCGACAATGCCACAACATACCATCTAAGTAAAAATTTTAGAGCAGATAAACAAAAAGTTATATTTAAAAAATCTAACCCACACGCAAAAGCTTTACAGCTTATCTCTAAACTACTAGAGAATCATAAAGCTAACGATATTTTAGTGATTAGTGATAACTTAAGAAAAAAAAGATTAGCTGAAGATTTAGAGTTTTTTATAGAGGATAATACTATACTGCTAGATAGTTCTAAAACACCTCAAGAGGAAGATTTAGTTGGTTTAATGCTACTATCTTATTCACAAGTAGCAAGTATGGAAGCTAAGTTTGTTATACTTTTAGATAGTTGTACCTCATCTACAAATGAGGTTAACTACGCTGTGAGTTTATCAACAGATACCACTTACATAGTGTATGAGAAAGAGACAGATGATATTAAAGAGTTAAGGATTAGTTTTGAAGATAAATAAAACAGAAAAAGAGTGGAGAGAACAACTCTCAGATGAAGCTTACAGAGTAGCAAGAGAGCATGGAACAGAAGCACCTTTTTCAGGTGAATATTATGATAATAAAGATGATGGAATCTACAAATGTATCTGTTGCGATAGAGCACTATTTGAATCAAACACTAAATTTGATTCTGGTACAGGTTGGCCTAGCTTTTATGAAGCGGTTGAGGATTCTATCACAGAGGTTGAAGACAACTCTTTTGGTATGAGAAGAGTTGAAGTTAGATGTTCTAGTTGTGATGCTCATTTAGGGCATCTTTTTCCTGATGGTCCTGAACCAACAGGGTTAAGATACTGCATAAATTCAGTATGTTTAAAATTTGAAGATGAGGAATAAAAATGTTAAAAAAAATCTTTGTTACACTTTTAGTGATCTTTTCACTAAATCTAAGTGCTGATACTAAAAACCCAATCGCTGTTCTTGAAACAACAAAAGGTACAATAGAGCTAGAGTTATATCCAGATGTAGCACCTTTAACTGTTGAGAATTTTACTAAACATATAAAAGATGGCTACTACAATGGTATCGCCTTTCATAGAATCATCAAAAACTTTATGATTCAAGGTGGCGATCCAACTGAGAGTGGTAGAGGTGGTGAATCTATTTGGCACAAACCTTTTAAAGATGAGTTTAAAAATAAAACATTTAATAAAGTTGGTGTTTTAGCTATGGCAAATGCTGGTAGAAACACAAATGGAAGTCAGTTTTTCATAACAACAGCTAGAACACCTTGGCTAAATGGAAGACACACTATCTTTGGTCAAGCAACACCAGATTCTATGAAAACACTACAAGCATTAAACAATGTAAAAACAGATAGAAGAGATAAACCTATACAAAGAGTTGAGATTATAAAGGCTTATATGAAATAGAATCATATATGATTAAGAGCCTCCTGAACTTTTAAAGCTTGGGAGTGTTCTTTTACATCATGAACCCTTAAGATAGAAGCACCATTTCTATATGCTTCAAGATGTATAGCTAATGTTCCGGCTAATCTTTCATCTACACTAGATGGTGAGATCTTATCTATCATAGATTTTCTTGAAGCACCTACTAAAATCTTTTTATTTAGAGTTAAAAAATGTTCTAAGTGTTTGATAAGCATCAAATTATCTTCTAAAGTTTTTCCAAATCCGATTCCCACATCAACCACTATATCTTTTACACCAAACGATTCTGCTCTTTGTATAGAATCATCTAAGTAGTTATAAACATCTGTAAGTATGCTTTCATATTTAGGATTGTTTTGCATAGTTTGTGGAGTACCTAACATATGCATAATTACAGCACTAGCATCGTAACTAGCACATAGTTTACAAACCTCATCATCTCTTAGCCCTGTTATATCATTAACTATCTCAAAACCACTATCTAGTGCTAATGATATAACTTTTGGTTCATAACTATCTATACTAAATTTAACCTGCTCATAAAGTTTGTTTTTCGATATAGATTCTAAGATAGGTTTAACTCTTTTTAATTCATCTTCAACACAAACAACAGGAGCATTAGGGCGAGATGAAACACCACCAATATCTATGATATTAGCACCATCTGCTATCATATTTTCGATGGTTTTTATCGCATCACTATCTTTAAATCTACTACCTGAAAAAAAGCTATCATCATTAGCATTTATGACACCCATAATCTCAACAGTTTTAGGCTTTTTTACTTTTAGTATATCTTGAAGTTTATATGCTAACTCTTTTAAACCAAATGGTTGTGCCAACTCTTTTTTACTAAGTTTTTCTAACTGTCTACCATTTGCTATCAATATACAATCAACTCTCTTTACACTAGCTACAACTGTACCACGAGGAACTGCCAAATCAGCACCAACAGAGAGAGCATCTTGTTTTAAGATATTTGCTCCACCAACAGCTAAATCAGCTATATGGACAATATAAGAATCTGCTTTTGAGCTAAGTATATTTATACCACCACCATCAACACCTAAATCTATAATATGTTGCTTAACATCTATACTATTTGATAATCTTTCTACTCTCATCGCTCACCCACAAAACCCATTAAGATCAAAGATAAAACAGACTGTGGTCGTGAGTTTAACTCCAACAACCTATATGCTTTATCAAAATTATCTAACTGTTCTATCGATAAGATAAGCTTATCAACAACAGTTGCCCTATAAAAAAGTGATTCCACCAACTCTTTTGCTTCACCTTTTTTAATCTTACTATTATCTTTTAAAAATCTAAAAATATCAGCATAATCTATCTTAGCTAAATCTATATCTAGTGTTATATTTTCATGATTTTTTACCCCATTTATCAAAGGCAATCTTGAACGGATTGTTACTAAGAGATTTGATTTAGTTGGAGATATGATGATAAACTCTATATTTCTAGGTGGCTCTTCTATGATTTTAAGAAGTGAATTTTGAGATACAATGTTGAAATTTTTAGCACCAAGTATAATATATTTAGTTTGTGCTTCACTAATATATGCTTCTGCTACAACAGCTTTAGCATCTTCAAGTTTAAACTCATCTTGAATAAATGTCACAACTCTATGTGGTTTTAACTTAAGTTCAAGATTTTTAACCTCACTCTCAATATCTGATGATATTAAGATATGAGATTTTATACTATCCTGATACATCAACCTCACCAAACATCGCAGCATTTAAAGAATCGTTAAAAAGTTTATATAGTTGAAGAAGTTTAATATCAAGAACTTTATCATAAGAGCTAAGAGTAAAAGCATTATTACAATCTTCAT
>CAYLNF010000048.1:0-6993 GCA_964385165.1 uncultured Sulfurimonas sp. | reverse complement strand
GGAAAAGATTTTGATAAAGGATCTTATATATGAAATTAAATAAACCAAAACATAACCTATTTAGAAATGGTGGTTATGCTGTTGAGGGTTTTGTAGATATAGTTAAAAATGAAACATCGTTCAAATGGCAACTACTTATGCTTTTTGTTATGGGGATAGTATCGTTGGTTTTACCCATAAGCTTTACACAATCGAGCATACTTTTTATCTCACTCTTTATCCCTATTTTAGCAGAGGTTGTAAATAGTGCGATAGAGAGGGTAGTAGATCTTGTAACACAAGATTACCATATACTAGCAAAACAAGCAAAAGATGTTGGAGCTACTATCGTTTTACTTAGCTTGATAGTAACATCTTTGATTTGGGGAGCTGTTTTATATGTTAGTTTTTCATAGCTTTGATAAAAGATTCATAGATATGCTCTAGTTCTAAATCATCTTCAAGCACACTTTTATTATCTTCAACTAAGATATGCTCTAAAATAGCAACCCTTTTTAGTAGATACTCAAACATCTCTTTGTTTATATCTGGGAGCATATTGTGCATTAGAGGGTCTTTACATCTGCCTTTTTCTATCACATGGGCTGGGATTCCTATCGCAGTTGATGCTGGTGGAACAGGTTTTACCACAACAGAGTTTGCTCCTATCTTAGCACCCTTACCAATCTCAATATTTCCAAGAACCTTAGCTCCAGCACCTATTACAGCACCAGCTCTAACAGTTGGATGTCTTTTTCCAACGATAAGAGATACACCACCAAGTGTAACACCCTGATAGATTAAAACATCATCCTCAATCACACAAGTCTCACCAATAACAACACCAGTACCATGGTCAATGAAAACTCTTTTACCAATAACAGCAGCAGGGTGTATATCTATATGTGTAAAGATTTGAGTTAAACCCATAATCATTCTAGCTAATCTTTTAAAGTTACTATTGTGAAGTCTATGTGCGATTCTATGCCAAGCGATAGCCCAAACACCGGGGTAGTTAAATAAAAAATCTAATCTTGATGTTAGAGCAGGGTCATTTTTATAAGCATTTGAAAAATCTTCTTTTATATCGGTGTAAATTCCCAAAATAAGCCTTTAGTTTGTAGTTCTTAGATAACCATTTTGATTTAAAAATGATTTCAGTTTTGAAAGTGTATCTATCTTTTCTTTCTCTGTTATAAATTTACTATTAGTCAAATCTGTTTCAAGTTTGTTTAAAACTTCATCTTTTTTATAACCGATAGAATCTAGTATATTTAAGATAGAATCTGATTCTATACTATTTTTGATTTTATAGTCTAGTTGATCTATATATACGGTGTATTCACTAGGTTTTGTAAAAAGGTTATGATTCATACCTAAAGTCTCTTGATAAGCACCAAGATTAAAAAAAGCTAGAAAATACTCCTCTTTTTCTAAGTTTATATCGTGTAGATAGAGTGGTTTATCAGGATCAAAACATATCTCACCATCACTATCACAAGTTATATCCCATAGTGATGCTCCCCTTTGAGTTTTTATATCTAAGTTGTGTATAGGCATAACAGGAAAATGTTGGTTTAATCCCCAGTAATCAGGTAAACTTTGAAAAATAGAGGCATTTATGAGATACTTCTCTTGTAGTTTTATCTGTAATCTCTCTAGCTCATTTGTTGGGTTTGATGATTTTAAAAATAGAGCTTTTTTTATGATGAGGTGTGATAGTATCTCACCGTTTGATCTATCTTGAAGATCGATATAACCTAAATCAAATAGTGTAAAAAGAGATTCTATATGGTCTAGTGCGTCGTGTAGATACTCTATACAGTTTGAGTTATTTAAAAGTTTATTTAGATCTAGTAGCTCATCTATAAGTGGTGGATTACTCTCTTTTAGTTTAAGTAGATCCTCTGTATAATCTTGTGAGAAAAGCTCAAGAACAGGTGTAACTAAGATAGTGTTTGATGCTACTATAAACCTACCAGATTCTGTGAAAATATTTGGATGTTTAACATCTTTAGCATCCATAATCTCACCAAGTAAAAACACAACACTACTAGAAAACTCCTCAATAGAGTAGTTTCTTGTTTTACCTTGAGAGTGTTGGTTGTACTCAATAGCTAAACCACCACCAATATTTATGTTTTCAAGTGATGATGCCCCCATCTTTCTAAGTTCTGCGTAGATATTTCCAGCTTCCCTAAGAGCTTTTTTGATAGGTGCTATATCCTCCATCTGTGAGCCTATATGAAAATGAATCATACTTAGTTTATCTATCAGGTTAGAATCTTTTAAAAGTTTAACAGCACCAATAATCTCAGTAGCAGTTAACCCAAACTTAGCATCCATACCACCACTTTTTGCCCAAGTACCACTACCTGAGCTATGTAGTCTTACTCTAATCCCTATGTTTGGAACCTCTAAAGAGTTTTCATCTGCTATCTCTATGATGGTTTGTAACTCATTTATCCCCTCTATGGTTAGGGTGATGTTATGTCCACTTTGAGCAGCAATAAAGCCAAGAGTTATCATCTCTTTATCTTTAAAACCATTTACTGTTATGTTAGCACCTAGCGGTGTTTTTGCCATAGCTAAGATAAGTTCAGCTTTACTACCAGCTTCTAATCCATAGCTATACTCTTTCCCCTCAGTAACAACAGCATCAACAACATTTGGAAACTGATTCACCTTTAGTGGGAAAACAGCATTAAAACTACCTTTATAGTTGTTCTCTTTTATAGCGTTGTTGAAATTAGTATATAAACTTTTTATCTGCTTTTTTATTAGATGTGGAAACCTAAGTAAAATTGGACCTTTAGAGTTATCTTTACGAATCTCTTTGACAATATTTAAGATAGATGGTTTAGATTTGTAGTTTAGTTTTATAACACCATCATCAACGATAAAATTATCATTAGCCCATATTTTTATACCGTAATCTTCCATCTCTTTCTCTAAAAATCTTTTATATTTATAGTTTGTTCTGTTTTATCTTCTAAATTTTTGATAGTGATAGTACCACTCTCTATCTCATTTGAACCTATAATACAAAAGTATTTGGCATTTGCTTTATCAGCACCTTTTATGTGATTCTTAAAGTTTTTAGCTTTGTAGTCAATCGTCACTTTATCTGTTTTTCTTTTTTTATGAGCAAGAGATATAACTAAATCAACAGTTTCTTCGTCCATAGCACCTATATAGTAACCATCTCTTGAAGATTCAGGCATCACGATAAGTTCCATAAGTCTCTCTATCCCCATAGCAAAACCAACAGCAGGTGTAGGTTTTCCATCTAAAAACTCTACAAGTCTATCATATCTACCACCACCAGCTATGGCACTTTGACTTCCTATGTTGTCACTTACAAACTCAAAAGCAGTTTTAGAGTAGTAGTCTAGTCCACGAACAAGATTTGTATCTATATCATACTTGATTCCATTATCATCAAGAACTTTTTTTAGTTTTGTAAAATCACTCTCACAACCATCACAAAGTGAGTTTATAAGTTTAGGAGCATTCTCATAAAGTTTTTGACATTTGTCATTTTTACAATCAAGAACACGAATCGGATTTGTATCTAGTCTTCTTTTACAATCTTCACAAATCTCATCTTCACAATTTTTTACAAAGCTTACTAGATTATCTCTATATTGTGGCATACAGTTAGAATCACCTAAAGAGTTGATTTGAAGTCTGTAACCGATTCCACATCTTTCTAAAATATCGGCACACATCATAATCATAGTAGAATCTTCATAAACAGAATCTACTCCAAAACTCTCAACACCAAACTGGTGAAATTGTCTTAGGCGACCTTTTTGTGGTCTTTCATATCTAAACATAGAACCGTGGTAAAAGAAACGGTGAATCCCACCAGCTTTATCTAGCTTTTTTTGTATAAAAGCACGAACAACACCAGCTGTTCCCTCTGGGCGAAGACAAACATCATTTTCACCTTTATCTGTAAACTGATACATCTCTTTTCCAACAATATCGCTAGATTCCCCAACAGAGCGTTTAAAAAGAGCAGTCTCTTCTAAAAGAGGTGTTTCTATAAAGTGAAAACCATACTTTTTAGCTACATCACTAGCTACATCTATAAAGTAAGTAAATCTCTCATAATCCTCACTTAAAATATCATTCATCCCTCTTAGTGACTTAATCATTTTTATCCTTTACATAATTGAAAATTTATTAGTTTTTATAAGTTTGTAAGGATACCATTTTTAAAGTCAAAAAATAGTAAAATGGTATCAATTAAATTATCAATAGGCTTTATATGTCATTTTCAAAACTTGGACTCATAAAAGAGATAGAAGAATCGTTAAGTAAAAAAGGTTTTAAACAACCAACACCTATACAAGAAAAAGTGATTCCTTTCGTGCTTGATAGATGCGATGTTATCGCACAGGCTCAAACAGGTAGTGGTAAAAGTGCTAGTTTTATATTACCAACTTTACAACTTTGGAAACAAAGAAAAGGTGAGGGGAAAGCTAAAATCAAAATTTTAGTTTTAACTCCAACTAGAGAGCTAACTCTTCAAGTAGCTCAAATGTTTAGAGAGTTTAGTTCATTTTTCCCTAAAAAACCTAAAGTTGTTTCGGTTATAGGTGGAGAATCTATCGGCGATCAACTTTATCAGATTCAACAAGGGTGTGATATTTTAGTAGCTACATCTGGTAGATTTTTAGATGTTTTAAAGAAGAAACAGATGAATCTTTCACATCTTGACTTTTTTATATTAGATGAAGCAGATAAGATGCTTGATTTAGGTTTTGAGGAGGAGTTGGAGTTGATTTTAGAATCGATTCCAGATACTCGACAAAACTTGATGTTTTCAGCTACATACCCACCAAAAATGAAAACAATAGCCTCAAAAATAACAACTAAAGCAGTTGAGGTTAACATTGTAGAAAAAGCAGTTGTTGAAACAATAAGACAAAGAGCTATAAAGGTAAATAAAGAGAATCGTGGACCATTACTAAGGGAGTTGTTAAAACAAAATAGTTGGGATTTAGTTTTAGTTTTTATGGCAAATAAAAGAGCAACCGATAACATAGCAGTAAAATTTAGAAAGTACGGCATAGAATCAGCATCATTTAATAGTGATTTAGATCAAGAGTTACGAAATGAGACACTTCAAGCTTTTAAAGATAAAAAAGTTCAGATACTTTTTGCTACCGATATAGCAGGAAGAGGGTTAGATATAGATAATATAGATTGTGTAATAAACTATGATCTACCCCGTTCACCAGCTGATTATATACATAGAATCGGAAGAACAGCAAGAGCTGGTAAATCTGGTGTGGCTATCTCTTTTATAGATTATGAAAATATGAATCATTTTAAACTGATAGAAAAAAGGTATAAAATAAAAATAGAGTTAGAAACTATCGTTGGGTTTGAATTAACTGGTGAAGCTCCTAAAAAAGTGAAAGGTCCAGCACCAGTTAAGGGGAAGAAAAAGAGTAAAAAAGATAAGTTGAGAGAGAAAAACAGTTCTAAGTAAATATCTTATTAGGTAAATTTTATCAATTCTTTTGGATAATTTATGTTTATTCAAAAAGAGTTGATACAATGTTGTTATAAAATTAAATAAGTAGGTTATATGAAGATTGTAGTAAATGGTGAAGATAAAGAGTTTAGTGATAATATAACATTAAAAGTGTTGCTTGAGGAGTTGTCTTTAGTTGGAAAGGTTATGGCAGCTGCTGTAAATATGGAGATAGTTAAACATGATACTTGGTCTAACTATAAATTAAAAGATGGTGATAAGCTTGAATTATTAGATTTTGTTGGTGGTGGCTAATTTTTCAATAGCTACAACAGCAATGGCATACTCACCATCATGAGTTATTGATACACTTGTATCTGAAATATTAAATTTTTCGATAAGTTTATCAGATAGTGATATGATGGGAGCACCTTTTTTAGTTTTTGAGATAACTATATCAAAAAAGGAACACTCAGCACCTATACCAACACCCAAGGCTTTAGAACAAGCCTCTTTTACAGCCCAAAAACCAGAAGCTGTTTTGTGGTTTTTTACAAGTAAAATCTCATCTTCAGATAAAAATCTACTAAGTGCCTTATCCCCAAATCGCTCCATTAAGCGATTCATACGGGATGTTTTAATAATATCTATACCTATCATTTAGTGAATCATAAATACCAAGTATTTTTCTAACATAAAGTATCTTCCCTTTTTTGTTTACATTTATGGAGTATATCAGAAATAAAATTAATTTTTAATATGCTAAATCAGATAAATTTTAAGTTCATTGTGATAGGCTTATCTTTAATAAAAATAATTTCACAATTAATGAAACAAGAAGATACAACCTACTTCGTTGAAAACTACTTATAAGTAAAGATTCTATATAATCTTGTGTTTAATTAAATTAAGGATTTATAATATGTCAAATATTCCAAGTGAAGCTAAAAAAATAGAGGTTGAGGGTGCTACTGTTGATTTCTTTGAACTAGCAAAAGATGGTGTTAGCACTTACTATTTCGATACTTCGGCTGAGGGTCCTCCACATCCAATGGTTAATGCTATGAGTGGTTTAAAACTTATCAAAGGTACAGATAATGTTTTAGTTATGATAAATCATAAAGCACCTGGTGGTCTTTTTAACAAGCTTGAAGCTGATGTTAGCAATAGTGTTGAGGAGATAGATGGTGGACTTGTTAAAGTTACATTTAGAAGTGTTGAAGCAGATGTTGAATCTGATTTAACTCAGACATCTTGTCAAGGTTAGTTTTTTAAGTTATGAGATCTATCTCTCAAGACTTCGCACCCCCTTTTAAACTGATAGCTCCCTTTTTTATATTGGGGAGTTTCTTTTATCTTTTTACTGCTTTGTTTCTTTTCTCTTTTGATATTGTTGATTTGTCATTTTTAAACCCGAAAGTTATAGGGTTTACTCACCTTTTTTTACTAGGGTTTGTGATGATGATTATCTTTGGAGCGATGGCTCAACTTGTACCTGTTGTGCTTGAAGTGGGGCATTTTGG
>CAYLNF010000047.1:0-7195 GCA_964385165.1 uncultured Sulfurimonas sp. | reverse complement strand
TTTCAATCTCTGATGAGTTTGTTATTTGACCACCAGGCATCCCTTTTTCAAACATTGTTACATTTTCTAAACCACCACGAGTTGTATATAATCCAGCAGTAAGACCAGCAGGTCCACCACCAATAATCGCACAATCTAATATCATAATTATTTCCTTAATTTTGTCTCATTTTAGATTCTATTTAAAGCTCTTTTATTTTAGAACTTAACTCATCTAAATTATCTAGTTTCCGTATCATACTATCTTGTTTATAAAGGGAATCTTTTTGTTTTTTTATAAAAAATATAGATGGTGATTCATATATATTGAATCTTTGGATAAAATTTAGTGAGTTTTTTGTTCCACTTCTTAAAAAAGTGGTATTTTTACTGTTTATATGAACCCTATTGTAGTAATCAATAGCTAATATAGGTATATTTAGATTCAATTTATATAATCGTTCCATTGTCTCTTTATCTCTTGATGAGTAAAAAATAACGATATATTTATCCTCTTTAGGTGTAAAAATATCACTTTTTTCATAAAAGATAATCTTTTTAAAATCTATAAATTTGTATTCTGAAAATTTGTAATTGAAGTAAGCAAAGGTTCCGGCAACCATAGCAGCACCGAAAAAAGAGGCTAGAACTGTGGATAGTGAAAGGAGGCTTTTACCCCCTTTTTTTGCCACTATTGTTCCTTAAAACTACGCTAAAAGAGCGTCTATTTTATCAGCAAGAGCTTGTTTTGATTGAGCACCAACAACTTGGTCAACCATTTCGCCATCTTTGAAAAACATAATTGTAGGGATTGAACGGATACCAAATTTAACAGCAATATCTTGCTCTTCATCAGTATTTACTTTACAAATTTTAGCTTTACCATCAAAATCTTCAGCTAACTCTTCGATTACAGGAGCAATCATTCTACAAGGACCACACCAAGGAGCCCAAAAGTCTACTAAAGATACACCCTCTGAAAGTGTTGCTTCAAAATCTGCACCAGTTAATTCTATGTATTTACCCATGTTAATTCCTTTATTATAATTAATATGGATGTATTATACAAATCAAACCTTTAAATAAATCTATATTTAAAAAATAAGATTTAAAATTTAATAAACTCCCTTTTTCGATTACGAAAAATCGCACATTCTTTATATCCAACACTTTTAGTTAATTTTATAACATCATCGCTAAATAGTGAAACCTGTTTTGGTTCATGAGCATCTGAGCCAAAAGTGATAGGTATATCTAAATCAAATGCTAATTTTAGTAAAGGTATTGATGGGTATTGCTCTTTTACAGGTTTTCTATATCCAGCAACATTTATCTCTATAACCATATCAGCATTTTTGATAGCTACTAGTGAATCGTAAGCTATATCACAAATGTTTTTATTTGGCATAAATTTAAAAACTTTTATGAGGTCTAAATGACCAACAATATCAAAAAGTTTACTATCTGCCATCTCTTTTATTGTGTCAAAATATTTTTGCCAAATTTCATCTATATTTTGTTTATCATACTCCCCTATAAACTCTGGATTATCAAATCCCCATTCATTTATAAAGTGGACAGAACCTATCAAATAATCAACATTAGATTCTAAAACCCGTTTATCTATATGATTTTTTAGATAATCAACTTCATACCCTAAAAGTATCTCAATATCATTTTTATATCTATCTGTTAATTTTTGAATCTCATTTTCATACTCTACCATCTGCTCAAAATTCATACGATATTTTGTATCAAAATCCATAGGTGCGTGGTCGGAAAAACCAAAATATTTAGTGCCACTTTTTATAGCTTCTAGGATGTAATCATCTAATTTACCACTAGCATGGTTACATAATGGTGTATGGTTGTGTAAGTCAACTATCATAGTATCTCTATTTATATAATTTATGTTATTATAGCACTAATTAATGAAGTAGCCAATTTTAATTAAATGGAGATGTTTATGACTCAAGAAGAATTAGATGCGTTGATGAGTGGTGAGATCGATGATATTGATGATATTGATGATAGTAGTGAATCAGCAGTTGAAGAGAGTGTTGAAGATACAAATGTAGAGGAGCCAGCCTCTAGCGATTCAAATGTACCTGAGGGGTACAATGAGGAGACAGCTAGTCAATGGCCACTACCAGCAACTGAAGAGAATAAAATGGTTCATCAGCTAGATGATGTAACAAAAGAGAGTGAGGAGAAAGCTACTGAGATTTTTGATATTATTGAAAATATTAGTAGTGATCTTATGGATAAAGAGGAAGATATAACAAAAGTTATAGAGATTTTTGAGGGTAATATTGAACTTTTTACAACTCTGAACTCTAAATTTCCTGATATTGACACTTTTAAAACTCAACTTGAAAAGAATCAAAGTGGATTAGAAGATTCAAACAATCTTTTAGAAACACTACAAAATAGTGGGGATTCTATTATGAATGTTATGGATATTATGCAATATCAAGATATTCACCGTCAAAAGATTGAGAGAGTTATAAATGTGATGAGAGCATTATCTAAATATATGAACACTCTATTTGAGGGTAGAATCGATGATGAGAAAAGGGTTTCTTCTGCTCAACATATTGCTGGTGATACACATAATGATTTAGCATCTACTGATGATATTGAAGCACTTCTTGCTCAATTTGGAAGCTAATGAAAAAGGTTGAATTACTTTCCCCTGCGGGAACTTTAGAGAAACTAAAAATTGCTTTTGATTTTGGTGCTGATGCTGTTTATGGTGGTGTTTCACACTTTTCACTTCGAATCCGTTCTGGTAAAGAGTTTAGTATGGAGGAGTTTAAAGAGGGAATCGACTATGCCCATGAGCGTGGTAAAAAAGTTTATGCTACTATCAACGGTTTTCCATTTAACTCACAACTAACTCTCCTTAAAAAACATATTTTGGCTATGGCTGAGTTAGAACCTGATGCTTTTATTGTGGCAACCCCAGGTGTGTTGAAACTTTGTAATGAATTGGCTCCACGGATTCCACTTCATCTATCAACTCAAGCAAATGTTATGAATGTGTTAGATGCGAAAGTATTTTACGATATGGGTGCTACTAGAATCATAACGGCTCGTGAGATCTCTTTAAAAGATTTAGTAGCGATAAAAGAGGAGTTACCAGATTTAGAGCTTGAAGTTTTTGTTCATGGTTCTATGTGTTTTGCTTATAGTGGTAGATGTCTTATCTCTACACTTCAAAGTGGTCGTGTTCCAAATCGTGGAAGTTGTGCTAATGATTGCCGTTTCCCTTATGAGATCTATGCTGCTAATCCTGAAACTGGCACACTTTTCAAACTTGAAGAGGATGATGGTGTTGGTACTTACATAATGAATGCTAAAGATTTAAACTTAGCTTCACATATGAAAGAGATTCTTGATTCTGGTGTTGTAGATTCTGTAAAAATTGAGGGTCGTACAAAAACAGCTTATTATGCTGGTGTGACTGCTAAAGCTTACAGGATGGCGATAGATGATTATTATGATGGTAAGTTTAATCATGATAGATATCAGTATGAGTTACAATCTTTACAAAATCGTGGATATACAGATGCCTATTTAGTATCTCGTCCATTTGAGAAACATGATACTCAAAGTCTTGATTTTACTATGCAGTTAGGAACACATCAAGTTAGTGGTGTTGTTGGTGAAGATGGTAAATATTTTTTATGTAAATATAAAACATTACCAAATGATGAATTAGAGGTGGTAGCACCATTAGATTCTAAGATAGAGTTAGTAGATAATGAGATAGGTACAACTTATGAAAAAGATGGAAGATTGTATCTAAAATTAAAACAGTTACTATCTAAAAAAGGGAAAGTTTGGGAAGAGGTTCATAGTGGAAATGTAAATCCTATAACTTTGCCAACTCAGTTTCCACCATATACTTTTTTAAGGATTCCAGCTCATAAAGATATGGGAACTTATCCAAAAAGTTAAAAAAGTATAGAATTATAAAATAATAAAAAAAAGGAATAAAATAAATGAAATTTGTATCTATTGTAATGGGTTCTAAAAGTGATTATGAGATAATGAAGTCGTGTTCAGACACATTTGAGGCGTTTGGTGTTAATTATGAGATGATTATATCTTCTGCTCACCGTTCACCTGAAAGAACAGCAACATATATTCAAGAAGCTGAGGCAAAAGGTGCTCAAGTTTTTATCGCTGCTGCTGGTATGGCTGCTCATTTAGCTGGTGTTTTAAGCTCTAAAACTGTTAAACCTATCATTGGTGTACCTATGTCTGCTTCTGCTTTAAGTGGAATCGATGCTTTACTTTCAACTGTTCAGATGCCAGCTGGAATGCCAGTTGCTACTGTTGCGATAGGTAAAGCTGGAGCGATAAACTCTGCTTATTTAGCTATGCAGATGTTAGCTCTTGAAAATGAGGAGTTAGCTATCAAACTTAAAGAGGATAGAATAGCTAAAGCTAAAAAAGTTGAGATGGATTCTTTAGAGATAGAAACTATTATCAAATAGATAAGGAATAGTTATGAAGTGGATGAGTGATGAAGAGTATATGGAGCTTACAGGTCTAAATATCGATGCGGTAGATGACTTATGTGATCGTGGTAAGCTTACAGTTAAAGTTGAAGATGGTGTTCGTATGATAGATCCATCAAAAGGTGTAGGTGAAGTGCTTCCTGCTCAGTTAAAAGAACTCTCCGCTCATAATACTCAAGAGATGGTGGTACAACCTCAATTTGTTGAAAAAACGATAGGTACTATCATCAACCTTCATGAAAAAGTCCTAGATGCTAAAGAGGAGACTCTTGAAGCTGTGAGGGTTGAAAACACTTTTTTAAGAGAGGCTTTAGAATCTTTACAAGATCTTTATGAAGAGGATCGAAAAACGATAGCAACATTAACAGAACAACTAAAACTTTCCCAACAAGATGTAGAGTTTATGAGAAGAAAATATAAACTTATGTGGAACAAGGCGATTGAGGAACACTCAAATTAGATTATGAATATAGATGAAATTTGTGTTGGTTGTATTATAAACCAAAGTGTAAAAGTTGCTCAAGCGATAGATGCTTCAAAAGATTTAACAGATAATTTAGTCTCTAGTGTTGAAGATATGAGTAGGGATTTCTCATTTTCAAACAATCCTCCTGAGATAGCATCTTCAGTTTATGAGAAGATGGCTTTAATAGCCAATAAAAAAGATCTATATGATAAACAAAAAGAGTTATCTACAAAAAAAGCTTTATCATTTGTTCCATATCTAAAAGATAAAATCTTAACATCTAAAGATAAACTTTTAACTGCTACAAAGATAGCTGTTGCTGGAAATGTGATAGATTTAGCAGCAGAGGTTGAATTTGATTTAGATGATGAACTTCTAAAAATATTTGATACAGATTTTTCCCATAACGATTTTAATAAACTAGAAACTAATCTTCAAAAAGCTAAAAATATTGTTATACTTGGTGATAATGTTGGTGAGCATATTTTTGATTATATGTTTATATCAACTATGAAAGAACTCTACCCTGATATAATTTATACATATATGGTTAGGGGTAATCCTATCATTAATGATGTAACTATGAAAGAGGCAAAAGAGGCTGGTTTTGATAAGTTATGTAATTTGGTAGATAGTGGTGTAAATACACCTGGATTTGCCTATAATCGTGCTACTGATGAGGCTAAAGAGCTTTTTAATAATGCTGATATAGTTATATCTAAAGGGATGGGAAACTATGAGTGTCTTAGTCCATCTCATAGAGATAATATCTGCTTTTTATTAAAAGTAAAATGTGAAGTTGTTGCTAAATCTTTAGATAGTGTAGTTGGTGATATTATCTGTAAAATTATTTAGTATGATTTAGATATGAGATTTAAGTTTATTATATTTATACTATCTAGTTCATTATCCTTATATGGTGACCAGTTCGCATTCTCATTTTATAATGATGCTTTTGTTGGTACAGATAAACATTTTACAAATGCTCTTAGTTTTAGTTGGATAAATAAATCATATAATAATCATGATGATAATGTTCAACTAAATAGTGGTATAAGTTTAAGTCAAACTATTATAACACCTGCGGATATGACACAAACTGAACCTCAGTATGATGATATGCCTTATGCTGGGCATCTATCATTAGATTTTTTCCTATTTGAATCTACTAAAGAGAGTTTTAAAGAGTTCCGTGTTGGTTTTGGGGTTGTTGGTAAAGAATCTGGTGCTGAATTTATACAAAAAACTGTTCATCAAATGTTAGCTGTAACAAAACCACAAGGTTGGGATACTCAACTTAAAACAAAATATACAACAAATCTACTTCTAAGATATGGTGAGATAACTTGGGAGGATAAACTATATATATTTAACTTAGATTGGTTTAATCATATAGGTTTAAATGCTGGTAGTTTTATCACAGATGGATTTGTTGGTACAATGTTTAGGGTAGGGTATAATTATAGAAGAAACTTTAACCTACACTACCCATATTTAAAAGAGGAAGCTTCATTATTAAAAATATCGAAGTATGATAAAGAGTTTGGTTATTCACTCTCTTTTGGTTTAAATAGTGAACTTTTACTATATTCATATATTTTTGATGAAGCTAAAAAAGAGGGGTATCAAACAGATAAAAATCTTATAAATAACTCATTTTATCTAGGTGCTGATCTATACTACCTAAAAAATAAATTAACCCTTTTTTACCGTTCCCAATCTAAATACACAAACCAACAAGGTGATATGAATCGTTTTGGTGGTTTGTTGTACTCATACAGCTTTTAAAAAGCTCTATTTAGTGCTGAAAATAGTGCTTTTATAGATGCTGTTGCTATATCTGTATCAGCACCAACACCGTAGCAAGATAGAGTGTTAGCAGTTTGAATCTCTATATATGCCACAGCTTTTGCTGAACTTTTATCTCCACACGAGTGTTCAGAGTAAGATTTTATACTAAACTCATTTTTATAGTTTTTCATAAGGGCAGTTTTACAAGCATCGATAGGTCCATTACCCTCACCAGTTGCTGTTATATCTTCACCATTATAACTATAAGTCAGGGTACATTTAGATATTTTATTATCAGAAGATACTGTAAAATCTATAAAAGAGATATGCTCTTTAGCATTAAAGTATGTATCTTTAAATATATTTAAAATCTCCTCAGCACTTAACTCTCTACCTTTCTCATCTGTTACAGCTTGAACTATTTTACCAA
>CAYLNF010000046.1:0-7291 GCA_964385165.1 uncultured Sulfurimonas sp. | reverse complement strand
AACAGGAACTTTAAGAAGTTTACCAAGTCTTTTAACTGACATACCTTCTCTTAAATCTGTACCAGCACCAAGGATAACAACACCTACAGCACTCTCTTCAAGGTTCATAACTAAACCTTGTGTACCATCTTCGAACTCTACCATTTCACCAGCCATAACATTGCTTAGTCCGTAAACTTGTGCAACACCATCAGCATAAGAAACAATTTTACCTGTTTCATTAATATCAACACTTAATTCAAAGTTATCGATACGCTCTTTAATTATTGAGCTGATTTCATCAGCTTGAATTTTTGCTACCACTATCGTTCTCCTCTCATTGAAAGTTAAATTGCTTTTACTATATGTTCTATTATTTGGCTATTGATTCTAGTTTTAGAAAAATTGATCTCTATCCCTAAATCTTCAACATCAACTTTAATACCATCAAAATCGTTCTTTACGAACTCTAATGATATATTTGAGCCAAATTTATTACCTAAACCATTACCTAAATCTGTCATAACTTTAGCATCAATTTCACTATCGCTATATACGATTCCTGTATATGTTTTACTTGTGTTTGCTAAATCTTTTCTAATAACCTCAGCTATTGCGGGGATAATAGTAAGACGATTATGCTCAGCAAGTAATTTAATTAGATTTTCAACTTCCTTAGACTCCACAGATTTAACTGCATCTAATAAAATATCAGATTTATCTTTTTGGCTTATATCAGGGTTTTTTATTATTTGAAGAAATTTTTGATCTTTAAAAGATTCTGCTATTACAGAAAAAATTTCACTCATATTTTTTAATGCGTCTATATCAGAACTATTTTTCAAAGCTTTAATATATCTTTTAGCAATTAACTCTTCCATATTATGCCACCTTCTTTAAGATAACATTAGCCATAGCTTCTTTATCAAAATTTTCACTACTTTGATTTAGAACTTCATTTAATGTCTCTTCAACAACTAAACGAATCATTTTTCTTTGTTCAAATTCCATTAGTGATACTTGCTGTTTTCCAAGTGTATCTACATCAACATTACATTGATTCATAATGTTATCATTTAAGATTTTATTCTCTTTTTTAGAAGATGCTTTTAATTCTTCAGCAAATTTTTCTGCTTCAGAAATTTTAGAAAGAGCATCTTTTTTTAATGAGATTGATTCATTTAACCTATCTTGAACTTTTTGCAATTCATCTGCTATTGCCTGACTTCTTCCAGCAAAATACGCTTTTGCAGGTTCAGCAACTAGGTACCATACAAGACCAGCAAAAAGTAAAAAGTTAACTGTTCTCTGAACTATATCTGTACCTGCATGTTCAGCATTAGATGCCAATGCATAAGTCGATAACATTAGCATTATTACTAAAATTCTACTCACATCACATCCTTATATTTGACTAAATTTAGCTTCAACAGCTTCTTTAAACATTGGAACCTTAGATTTTAAATCTTGTTTCAATTGTTCTTTAGAACTCTTTAGAGATTTTTCAAACTCTAAATACTCAGTAGCTAATTCAGCACGCTTAGCTTCTAACTTACTATCTGCCAATTCTTTAGCATCCGCAATAACTTTCTCTCTTAAAGCTGCTACTTCCAGTTTAGCATTCATAATAATTGTTTCAGCTTTTGAATTTAATTCGCGTATCTCATCATCATTTGATCCTACTTTATCTAGATCTTTCTTGATGTCAGCATCACGCTTATTCATAAAATTAAACAATGGATTATAAAGCGAACTGTTAAGTAGTGCGATAAGCGTAAGAAATACGATCAATGTAGCTATAAGTAATATCGGATTTATATCTAACATAGCACCTCCTAAAAGTTGCGTGATTGTACTACAATTAAATTAAAAGGATTGTTAAAGTTAGAATAAATTCTTAAGAAATTTTACAATTTTTATATAAAGTTATAAATTTACCACTATTTTAAAAAATATGATAAAAAATTCTCTACTTCATTATCATCAGAAAATTCAATAATTAATTTATTTTTTGAAGCTTTTGATCTAAAACCAGATTCTTTAATTTTATCAACAATTTGTGAAAGATCAAGTACTACATTATTATCAGGTTTTTCTAAGATATTAGTATCTTGTTTCATTGTTTTAACTAGAGTTTCAACATCTCTTACACTAAGTTTTTGACCAATAATTGTATCAACTATTGTTTTTTGCTTTTTTTCATCAAGACCAACTAGAACCTTAGCATGTCCTGTTGTTATCTTTTTATCAATAATCGAATTTTGTGTATTTTTTGAAAGTTGTAATAATCTTATTGTATTTGTTATATGTGTACGACTTTTATGTATTACAGAAGACAACTCTTCATGTGTAATATTATGTAATTTAATCAACTCATTGTAAGCAAAAGCTAATTCGATAGAGTTTAAATCTTCCCTTTGGATATTTTCAACAAGAGCAAACTCCCTCATTTTATAATCATCTATCTTTATAATTATAGATTTTATAGTTTTTAAATTAGCCAACTTAGACGCTCTAAATCTTCTCTCACCAGCTATTATTATATAACCATCAATATCTTCTGTAACTATTATTGGTTGAATAAGACCATCATTTTTAATAGAATCTGAAAGCTCTCTTAGTGAACTCTCTTCAAACTCTTTTCTTGGTTGATATGGATTTGGTTTTATCTCACTTAAGTCTAAATCTAATAAATTTTCTTGTGTCGTACTCTCATTTACATAAGCCTCATCTATCTCACCAAAAAGAGCATCCAATCCTCTACCTAATACTTTTGACTTCATAGTTTAATAATCGCTTGTGCTAAATTTTGATAAGCAACAGAACCTGTACACTTAACATCATAAAGAATTGCTGGTTTTCCAAATGATGGTGATTCTGCTAGCTTTACATTTCTTGGTACAACTATAAATTCATCTTCCGAATTTTTAAATAATTTCACATCAAAATGTTGTCTTAAATCAGCAAATACTTGCTTAGATAGATTATTTTGAGAGCTGTACATTGTTGGTAAAAACCCTTTAATCTTTAAAGATGGATTTATAGATTTTCTAACTAACTTAACTGTATTTAAGAGTTGTGCTAACCCCTCTAAAGCAAAATATTCACATTGTATAGGGATAATAACTGAATTTGAAGCAGACAACGCGTTAATTGTCATAGGTCCAAGAGCTGGAGGTGAATCTATAATTATATAATCATAATCTTTTTTAACAAGTTCAATAGCTTTTTTCAAAACAAGCTCACGACCTGTTGTATTACTGTTGCCATAATACTCTTTTTCTATACCAACAAGCCCAATATTTGATGGTGCTAAGTGAAGTGTTGGCAGATCAGATTTAAGGATGATATCCTCTAATTTTTTTGTTCCAATCAATACATGATAGATATTAAATTCATAATCATTTCTATGAAATCCCAAAGATGTTGTAGCATTAGCTTGTGGATCGGAATCTATCAAAAGCACTTTTTTTTCTGCTACTGCTAATGATGCGGCTAAATTTACGGCAGTAGTTGTTTTTCCAACTCCACCTTTTTGATTGGCTATTACTATTACTTCACTCATCTTAAGCTATATATCCTTTTACCATTACTAATTATTGAGCCATCACTACAAAGGGTAGCATCCTTTAATGAAATCTTTACATTATCACTATTTACAAAATATTTTTGATTCTTATGAAATTCTAACTTATAGTTACTAAATATTTGCTTCCATGGAACTCTCTTATCTATTTTTATAAAATAGTTATGAAGCAAATCATCTCTTTTAATATCAATATCTAAACTTGTAAACTCTTTTGGGGAAGCTACTAAATTTAAACCAACCCCACAGATAAGTTTATCATCAATAAGATTTGTAATCATTCCACCTATCTTCAAATCACCTATATAAAAATCGTTTGGCCATTTTAACCATACAGATGAACCATATTCAGATAATAACTCTTTTAATATATATGAAAAATATATAGATGCTGATTCTAATTTTAAATCAGTTGGTAGATCTTTTAAATATAAGCTAAAAGATAAAAATAGATTTCCATCTAATCCAAACCAGATATTATCTCTACTACCAATACCAGCTGTTTGTATATCAGATACAACAGCAACAGGTGGTTTTAATTTTTTATCTTTTAACTCTTTTTTTAAGTATATCTGTGTAGAGTTTAACTCTTTATGATAATATATCTTCAACTATCAATCTTTTACCATTAATATATGAAACAGATTCCATCTCTTTTTTTGATTGTGGTTGTAGTTTAAAGATTCTTATTGAACCTTTACTACAACCAACAACTATCGAATCTTTATCTATCGCTAAAATTTCACCCATATTATTAACACTATTTTTATCTTCGAGTGATATTTTCTTTAATTTCAACCCACTCTCTAAATAGATACCAGGCCATGGGGTAAATGCTCTGTACTTATTATATAGAGATAAAGCATCATTAAATTCTATTTTACCATCTGCTTTTGTTATTTTAGTACAATGTGTTGAGATAGAATCATTTTGTGCTTTAGGTGTATATGATTCAAAATTTTTCAATACATCAACTGTTAATTCTGAAGCTACATCAGTTAATCTATTAAAAAGATTTTCAACCATCTCATCATCACTAACATCAACTTTAGAGATCTTTAAAATATCTCCAGTATCCAATCCTTCTTCCATCAGCATAGCTGTTACACCACTCTCTTTATCACCGTTAAGTAGTGTTTGTTGAATTGGACTAGCACCTCTATAATATGGTAGAATAGATGCGTGAAGATTTATACATGGAGCATGATCCAAAATAGCACGAGATAATATTTGACCATAAGCAGCTACAACAATATAATCACAATCGATCTTTAATATATCTTCTACGGTAGTTTCATCTCTTAATCTGTTTGGTTGATAAACATCAATCCCATTTTCCTGAGCTAAAACTTTAACTTCAGGTGGAGTCATTATCTTTTTTCTACCAACAGGCTTATCTGGCTGTGTATATACCGCTACTACATTTATATCTTCAGTATCTATCAATTTTTGTAATATAGATTTAGCATAATCAGGCGTACCCATAAAAATCACATTCATATCTCATTACCTTTAAATAAAGTTCCACCTTTATGGTGAGAGTCTAATAAAAAACTTTTAACATCACTCAAATCAAATCCACTTGCTAAAAACATAGATTTTTTATTTTCTAAAAGGTAATTAGCTGCTTTTAATTTTGTAACTATACCACCTGTTGCGAAATCTCCATGTGGAGTAGCATCTTTTTCAAGTTGATCTTTAGAAACTGAATATACCTCTTTTAAAACTTTTGCTGTTTTATTTTCTCTAGGATCACAATCATAGTAAGCATCTATATCTGAAAGTATTATCAATATATCAGCATCTATATGATTTGCTATATACGCTGAAAGTTGGTCATTATCTCCAACTACAAGCTCTTCAGTAGCTGTCGCATCATTTTCGTTTATAATAGGTAAAACTTTATTTTCTAAAAGTTTTTCAACAGTATTTTTAATTCTTTGAATATCATCAGATTTATTTAGATTAACAGCAGTTACTAAAACTTGAGATGTCAATATATCAAATCTATCAAATTTTTTAGCATACTTATTCATAAGTATAGGTTGACCTATCGAAGCTAATGCCTGTTTATTTTCTAATATATTTCTATCTAATTTTAGTTTCGTATATCCAGCACCAACAGAACCAGATGATACTAAAAGAACTTCATACTTTTTCATTAATTGAGCTAAAAACTCAACAAGAGCTTCCATTCTATCAAGGGCAAGTTCTCCATTTTGTGTCAAAACTGCACTACCAACCTTAACGACTACCCTTTTCATCTTATTTACGATCTGCTTGAACTAACTTAAATAAAGAGTATTTTAACGCTTCTATATTTGTAAATGTTGCTGATGAGATTGGAGCAACTAAATATGGAAGTTTTCTATCAAAACCTAAAGTTTCATCAGCAGTATCTTGTATGAAAAATGGTATATCCTCATCAAATTTAAACTCATTTCTTTTAGAAGCTTCCAAACCTAATAGCTCTAAGAATTCATTAACTAGTTTAGCTCTATCCTCAACAGGTATAATATCAACACGAGTTAAAGCTATCGCAAATTTATTCTCTGCCATTTTATCTGAAAAAGATGCTATCTCTGCTCTTAATGTCTCTATCTGCTCTTTTAAATCTCTATATGAAGCTAAATCAACCATATATAATAAAATTTTAGTTCTCTCAATATGTCTTAAAAATTTAATTCCAAGACCTTTACCCTCATGAGCGCCACCTATGATACCTGGTATATCAGCCATCACAAACGATTCAAAATCACCAATATTTACTTGACCTAATTTAGGTGTAAGTGTAGTAAATTCATAGTTAGCTATCTCTGGACGAGCATTAGAAACTGTTGAGATAAGTGTAGATTTTCCAACATTTGGAAAACCAACTAAACCTATATCAGCGATAAGTTTTAAATCTAGTTTTATATTTCTTGTTTCACCTTTTTCACCTGGTTGAGCATAAGTTGGTCTTTGGTTAGTTGGAGATTTAAAGTGAGTATTACCTAAACCACCTTTACCACCTTGAAGAAATTTTTCCTCTTGACCATTTTTTGTCATATCAAATATAACTTCACCACTATCCATATCAACTATTTGTGTTCCTGGTGGTACAATTATCACTTTTTTAGCACCTGATTTACCAGTCATACGAGAACCCTCACCTGGCATACCATTATCAGCTTTTATATGCATTCTTCTTTGAAAATGTGAAAGTGTATGTGTGTTATTATCACATCTAAAATAAACATCTCCACCTTTTCCACCATCACCACCGTTAGGACCACCGTTTAAAACAAACTTTTCACGGCGAAATGCTACACATCCTTGCCCACCTTTTCCCGATGAGACTGTTAACTCGACACTATCTGTAAACATTATAATCCTTTTGTAATAATACTTAAAAATTTACTTTAATAAAGTAAATAGTAAATTTATAAATATTTTAAAATTTATTTTGACTAAAATTTGATTGAGAGTAAAAAGCATCTGAGCAAAAGCTCAGATACTTGTAGAATTATGAAGCAGGAACTACAGAAACTTGTTGACGCTTTTTGTCTTTTCTTTCGAATCTAACAACACCTTCAACTAGTGCAAATATAGTATGATCTTTCCCCATACCTACATTATTACCTGGGTGAACTTTAGTTCCTCTTTGACGAATAATAATATTACCAGGAATAACTACTTCCCCACCATATTTCTTAACACCAAGTCTTCTACCAGCTGAGTCACGAT
>CAYLNF010000045.1:0-7472 GCA_964385165.1 uncultured Sulfurimonas sp. | reverse complement strand
GCAAAAGCTCGTTCTGTTGATTTTGCTGGTACTGATAAACCACTTTCACCTAAAACTCTTAAGAAAAATGGTCTTTACCAATTCCCAGCTGTTGTTGGTGCTATCACTATGGGTTATAATCTTCCAAATATCCATAATTTAAAATTAAGTAGAAAAGCTATCGTTGCTATCGCTAATGGTTCTATCGCTTATTGGGATAACAAACTTATCACAGATGCTAACAAAGGTGTAAAACTTCCACACGAAAAGTTAACTTTTGTTCACCGTGCTGATGGTTCAGGTACAACTTACAACTTCACATACTTTTTAAGTAAAGTATCTAAAGATTGGAGAAAGAAATTTGGTGCTAAAAAATCACTTAGCTGGGCTGGAGATCACCATATTGGTGGTAAAACTAACTCAGGTGTAGCAGCACTTCTAAAACAAACTAAATACTCTGTTGGTTATATCGACTATGCTGATGCTGCTAACAACAACATCGCTATGGCAAGTGTTGAAAACAAAGCTGGTAACTTCATAGTACCAACATTAAAATCTTTTCAAGAAGCTGCTTCAAAAGCAACACTTAACCCTAAAAAAGATTTTTACTCTATCATCGCTGATCCAAAAGGTGAAAACTCTTACCCTATCGTAGCAGCAACTTTTATCTTAGTTCCATCAGAGAAACCTGAAATGAACAAAAGAGTAACTAAGTTTTATGACTGGTGTTATAAAGATGGTCAAGAGATCGCAAAAAGTTTAGGTTTTGTTCCACTACCAGATTCATTAACTAAAAAAGTTAGAACTTACTGGGAATCAAAAGGTATTAAATAATCTTTAACCTTTTAATCTACATGCTATATTTTATATATGGCATGTAAAAGTAAGTAGATTCTATACATCTCTATCGATTTATCTCCCAATTTATACATAAGTAACCATCATGTAACCAAAATCGAATACAATTCCATTATATATTTTAAATAGGTGAATTATGGAAAAAATCTTTCAAAAAATAGCACTCTCAAGTGCTTCATTGGTATTTATCATACTGATTGGAATCTTTCTTACACTTTTTAGTTCTTCAAAACTTGCGATTGATGAATTTGGTTTTGATTTTTTAACAAATCCTGATTGGAATAAAGAGGTTGTTATAGATTCACCTATTACAACATCTCAACCTATCACTCAAGAGATGGCAACTGATGAGATAGTTGATGAAGATGAGATGATTGAAGATGAAGATGAGATGTTGTTTGATGATGAAGATGAGGATCTTCAAACTAAAACTATTTATGGTGGTTTAGTTCCTATCGTTGGTACAATCCTAACAACTATTATCGCTTTAGTTTTCGCTCTTCCTATCGCTATGGGTATCGCTGTTTTCTTAGCTGAGATAGCTCCTAAAAACATCTCCCATGTTGTTGGTATAGCGATAGAACTTTTAGCTGCGATTCCATCTATCATCTTTGGTATGTGGGGACTTTACTATTTTGCTCCTATTGTTTCTGATTTAGTTGGTGGTTATCAGGTTTCACTCCTCACTGCTGGCCTTGTTCTTGGTGTTATGATTTTACCTTTTATGGCAGCAATCACAAGAGATTCTATGAACACAACTCCCGGAGTTTTAAAAGAATCTGCTTATGCTTTAGGTGCTACAAAGTTTGAAGTTATCAAAGATATAATCTTTCCATACTCAAAAACAGGAATCATCGGTTCTATCATCTTAGCACTTGGTCGTGCTTTAGGTGAGACTATGGCAGTAGCATTTTTGATAGGTTCTATTTTTGTTTTACCAACAGCGATAACTTCACCTACAATCTCGATTCCAGTTGCTATGGCAAACAACTTCGGTGAAGCTAGTGGTCTTGGTGAGAGTGCTCTATTTTACTTAGCACTTATACTATTTGTAATTAGCTTTGGGGTTATCTCTTTTGCTAAAATGTACTTCTTAAAAAAGGCTAAATAATGAGACTTATAGCAAACAAAATATTTTTAGTTTTTTCTGTTTTATCAGCGATTATAGGTTTATCATTTTTAGCATGGATTCTAATCACTCTTTTTATAAAAGGTTTAGGCTCTTTTCACTTCAACCTATTTTTAAATGACCTTATCGATGGTGGTTTAAGAAATCTTATTATTGGTCAATTTATACTAGCTGGTTTAGCAGCTGCGATAGGGATTCCTTTAGGTATGGCTGCTGGTATCTACATTCAAGAGTATGGTAGAGGTCGTTATGCTTCTGTTATTCGTGATTTAAGTGATATTATGATGTCTGCTCCATCTATTGTAATTGGGGCTTTTGTTTATGCTGTTATTGTTGTGCCAACTGGTGGAACAAGTGGTTTTGCTGGTGCCATCGCTCTTGCTATTATGATGATTCCAGTTGTTATCAACACAACTGACAATATGCTTTCACTTGTTCCTCGTGAACTTAGAGAAGCTGGTGTGGCTCTTGGTGCTTCAAAATATAGAGTTATTTTAGACATCGTTATAAAAGCTGCTAAAGTTGGAATCATGACAGGTATCTTACTAGCATTTGCTAGAATCATAGGTGAGACTGCTCCCCTACTTTTCACATCTGAAACAAGTAACTACTTTAGCCTTGATTTGACTGAGAGTTTTCCATCACTTACAGTTAGTATCTACGATTTAGCAAATGAGCCTGAAGAATCTAGCCGTGATTTAGCTTGGGCTGCTTCATTTATACTTACAGTTTTAGTTTTAGTTATAAACTTAACTGGAAGATTTTTTACAAGAAATAAGGATTAATAATATGCCAGTAATGAAAATAAAAAAATTCTCTTTTACATACCCCGGAGTTGACCATCCATCACTTAGAAATATAACTCTACCGATAGAAAAAAATAAGATTACAGCTCTTATTGGTCCAAGTGGTTGTGGAAAATCTACACTTCTTCGCTCAATGAACAGAATCCATGATGTTTATTCTGGAAATAAATATGAGGGAAAGATTGAACTTTTAGATTTAGAAACAGGTAAAAGAAACAATATTTTAGAGATTAAAAAAGAGAATGAGCTTATCAAACTTCGTCAACAAGTTGGTATGATTTTTCAAAAACCAACTCCATTTCCAATGAGTATTTTTGATAATGTTGCTTATGGTCTTAGAATCGCTGGACTTAAAAATAAAACTGAGTTAGCAGATAGAGTGGAACAAGCTTTAAAAGATGGTGCTTTATGGAAAGAGGTTCACGATAGACTTGGAAAATCTGCTATGGGCTTATCTGGTGGTCAACAACAAAGACTTTGTATAGCAAGAGCAGTTGCTGTTAAACCTGAAGTTTTACTTTTTGATGAACCAACATCAGCACTTGACCCTATCTCAACAGGAGCTATAGAAGAACTTTTAGTTGAACTTAAAAAAGATGTAAGTATAGCTATCGTTACACACAATATGCAACAAGCTAGTAGAATTAGTGACTATACAGCATTTATGTATTTAGGTGATTTAATAGAATATGATAAAACTGAAAACATATTCTTAAACCCTAAAGAGAAAAGAACAGAAGACTATATAACTGGTAGATTTGGTTAAAATAAAAAGTAAGGAAAATAGATGTCAATAAAATTTCAAGAAAAATTAGTAACAATAAAAGAAAAAATTATAGATATAGGTAATGGGTTAGTTAGTGCTAATGAACTACTTTTAGAAGCGATTCAAACTTGTGATGAAGCTAAATTTAGTGAAGCAAAATCACATATAAAAAATATTAGTGCAAAAGCTGATGATATTGATAACAATATAATTAAAGTTTTAGCACTTTATGCTCCTGAAGCAAGAGATTTAAGACAAGTTATCGCTTACCTTAAAATCACAACTGAACTATCAAGAGCTTGTTCAAATACAAGAAGTTTTATTAGAGGTTTTACAGATGTTTGTAAAGATGTCGATATTAAAACTATAAATGAATATACGATTCCAATGCAAACATCAACAATTAAAGCTATAAAACTTTCTGTTTCAATGATAAATGTTGAAGATGAAGATGAGATTCGTGAAATTTACAACGATGTATTAATCGAAGAAAATAAAGCTGAAGATCTTTATGAGATGGTGGAGAGAGATCTTATGCGTCAAGCAAACGATTCTCATAATTTTGAAAAATTTCATAAAATGTTAAGAGCATTAAGAAAAAGTTTCAAAATAGCTGCTCGTTCTATAAGTATAGCTAACCTACTTGTTTATGTTAAAGTTGGTGGTAATCTTCATAACTAAATTATAATTAGGAGATAAAAGATGGATGAATTTTTATATCAAGAGAATACTCAATCTATAAAAACAAATGATATTTTCTGGCCTAAGCATAAAGAATTTAAAACAAAAAGGAAATCACATTTTCCTAAATTTATTGTACTATTTTCTACTATTTCTATCTCTTATTATTTATGGGGGTTCTCCCCAGTAACATTAAAAGAACAAGTAAAAGATTCCATTACTATAGAGCAAAAAAATTATACAAAAACAGGCTTTGACAACTACTATCAAATGAGTTTAATTATCAAAAATAATAGTAATTATGAAATTGAAAATATTAAACTTAAATGTAATCATTATGCTTATAATGATATTCAAATTGGGAAAAATTTCAGAAAAATCAGTACAACTATAAAAAGTGAAAGTCAAAAAAACTTTAACAACCTAGCAATGGGTCTTCACCATTCTAAAACAAAAAATGTAAAATGTGAAATCATAGATTTTATGATAAATTAGATACAATTACCAAATGAATAACATAACAATAATGATAGTAGAAGATGAAGAAGATATTTTAGATTTAATGGAATATACACTATCCAAAGATGGTTATGACATAATAACTTGTGTTGATACTTCAAATGTTAAAGATATTTTAGATGAAGAGGATATTTCACTTATTCTTATGGATAGAAATCTTCCTGGTGTTGAGGGGAGTAAATATATATCTACTCTTCGTGAAGAGGGTTATAACCAACCTGTAATTTATGTAAGTGCAAAAGATTCTAGTGATGATATTGTTGATGGTTTTGAAAGTGGTGCAGATGACTATATAACAAAACCGTTTAATCTTAATGAATTAAAAGCAAGAGTAAAAGCACTTATCAGAAGAACTAAAAAAGTTCAAGATATTATAAAGTATCGAGATATTATCTATAATAGTTCTAATAAAATTTTTACCATTAATAATAAAAATATAAAATTAACTCATTTAGAGCATGACCTACTTTTAGTATTTATTAAGAATCAAAATATACTTTTAAGTAGAGAAACATTACTTGAAAAAGTGTGGGCGGATAGTTTAAATAAACAACTAAAAACTGTAAATGTAGCTATCAAAAGACTAAAAGAAAACATCGACCCAAATGGTGAAAAAAATTATATTCAAGCTATTCGTGGAGAGGGCTATATCTTTTGTTAAAATTTCATCAAATTATCCTTAGAAAATTTATTTTTATATTTTTAACACTTTTTATTATACTGGGGGCTATAGTTTACTACTGGTCAAAAGAGTTTTATATAATGCAAACTAAAGATTCTCTTTTAACAAATATAGAGATTATATCTTTTAAATTAGATAAAAATTCAAACTTAGAAACTCTAGCAAAAAGAGTTAAAAACTCTATAAATTTAAGGCTAACTATCATTGATACTGATGGGTTAGTTATCGCAGAATCTCATAAAGATAAAGCTAAAATGGATAATCACAAATATAGAGATGAGATTAGACAAGCTGATAAAGAAGAGTTTGGATATAAAGTAAGATATTCAAAAACTATGAAAAAAGAGCTACTATATATAGCAAAAAAATATAACCTAAACAATCACATAATCTACATTAGATTATCAAAAGAACTTAATGCTATAGATGAACAAATTTCATCTTTAGGATTAAAAATCTTTATAGTTCTAACTATATTTTTTATAGCAATTTTCATCATAACCTATAAAATAAGCAAGCATATAGAGAAAGAAACATTAAAAATCGTTTCATTTTTAAAGCTACTTACAAAAAAAGAAAAGTCAACATATATAAGTTCTGACTTCTCTTTAGAGTTTGCTCAAATTACAAATCTTTTAACAAAAGTATCACAAATTCTTGTAAAAAAAGAGAAACAAAAATCTAAATATACAAATAAACTACAGGTATCAAATCAACAAAAAGATGATATTATCTCTGCGATTTCACATGAGTTTAAGAATCCTATTGCAGTTATAAATGGATACTCACAAACTCTACTTGATGATGAAAATATAAACTTAAATATCCGTAAAAAATTTCTAACAAAAATATGTAAAAACGGTACAAAGCTTAGTGATTTAATTGATACTCTAAGGTTATCATTAAAACTAGATAGTGGTAAACAAAATACAGATTTCATATCTGTAAATATTTATGAAATAATTGAAGATTGTGCTGAAAATATGAAAATAAATTACTCCAAAAGAGTTGTGATTATTGATGGTAATAAAGATTTATCTATTAAAGCAGATGCTTCTTTATTTAGTGTTGTTGTAACAAATTTAATTGAAAATGCTATAAAATATTCTGAAGATGATGTTTATGTAAGTTTTGATGAACATAGTTTAAAAGTTAAAGATACCGGTATAGGAATCCCAGAGAAGAATCAAACTAATATAACAGAAAAATTCTACAGAGTTCACGATAATAGTTGGAATAATTCTTTAGGCTTAGGCTTATTTATTGTAAACAATATTCTAAATCTTCATAATTTTCAATTAAAAATACAAAGTAAAGAAAATGAGGGTTCAACTTTTACTATCCTATTTTAAGGCTAAAACTTACAATACGAAACACCATCACTAATATGATGATTTTTTAACCATCTTTAAAGATTCTATTTTTAATAAATAAGATATACTCATAGCAGATTAAAATTCAGGAGAAAATGAATGGGTAAATTTGTTAATAATACAGAAGAGTTTTTTAAATTTTGTGAAGAAAATGATGTTCAATTTGTAGATTTTAGATTTACAGATATTAAAGGTGCATGGCACCATATCAGTTATAGAATGAGTGCTGTTACTGCTGGTCAACTTGATAATGGTCTTCCATTTGATGGTTCTTCTATCGAAGCATGGCAACCAATTAATGAGTCTGATATGCTTTTAACTCCAGATGTAGGGAGTGCTTTCTTAGACCCATTTACTGCTGATCCAACTATCATTGTATTTTGTGATGTTTATGATATCTATAAAAAACAAGCTTATGAAAGATGTCCTCGTTCAATCGCTAAAGCTGCTTTAACTCATGCTGAGTCTATAGGTATCGCTGATGCTGCATACTTCGGTCCTGAAAATGAATTTTTCATGTTCGATTCTGTAACTTTTGTTGATAACATCAATGAAGCTGGTTACAAAGTAGATACTGAAGAGGGTGAATGGAACTCAAACAACCCATACCCAGATATGTACAACACAGGTCACAGACCAGGAACTAAGGGTGGTTACTTCCCAGTTGCTCCAACAGATT
>CAYLNF010000044.1:0-7521 GCA_964385165.1 uncultured Sulfurimonas sp. | reverse complement strand
TATTATCAATTTTAATTTTCTTCCCAGCAGTGGCAGCACTGCTTGGATTTGCAGTACATAAGGATAGTTTTAGAGCTTATGGTGTAGCGGTAGCTACTATTGAGTTCTTACTATCTTTAGTGCTTTGGTACTCATTTGACAATAGTGTTTCAGGTATGCAATTTATGGAGCATCTTCCATTATTACCATCATTTGGAATTAATTATATCTTAGGTGTAGATGGTATATCTCTGTTTATTATTATCTTAGCAGCGTTCTTTACTATGCTGGGTATAGCTTCATTAACTGATACTAAAAATGTAAAAAATATGATTATCTCATTATTATTTTTACAAATGACTATGGTTGGTGTTTTCTCTGCTCTTGATGCTATCGTATTTTATGTATTTTGGGAACTTTCTCTTGTACCTATGCTTTATATCATCGGTGCGTGGGGTGGTCCACTTCGTATATATGCGTCAGTTAAGTTTTTCCTATATACATTTGCTGGTTCATTAGTTATGTTAGTTGGTATGTTATTTATGGCATATTTTTACTATCAAGCAACAGGTCAATGGAGTTTTGCAATTCTTGATTGGTATAGACTTATTCTTCCAGAATCGTTCCAATTATGGTTATTTGCTGCTTTCTTTATCGGTTTTGCTATTAAAGTACCTATGTTTCCATTTCATACATGGTTACCGTATGCGCATGGTCAAGCACCAACTATCGGTTCTGTAATTCTTGCAGCAATTTTACTTAAAATGGGTACTTATGCTTTTATCCGTTTTTCATTACCATTGTTCCCAGATGCTTCAGTATTTTTTATGTTCCCAATCGCTATCTTAGCAATCATCATGATTATCTATACAGCTATGATCGCTTATGCTCAAGAGGATGTTAAGCAGGTTGTTGCTTACTCATCAGTTTCACACATGGGTGTTATTATCCTTGGTACTTTCGCATTAAATGTTGAGGGTGTTTCTGGTTCTATCTTCTTAATGATCGCTCACGGTGTTGTTTCAGGTGCTCTATTCTTACTTGTAGGTGTTATCTATGATAGAAGACATACAAAAATGATGGATCAATTTGGTGGTTTAGCACAAGTTATGCCTAGATATGCAACTATCTTTGGTATTATGATGATGGCTTCAGTTGGTATGCCACTTACTATTAACTTTGTTGGTGAGTTCTTATCATTACTAGGTTTCTATGAACAATCACATATCTTAACTCTACTTGCTGGTATAGCTATTATTGTTGGTGCTATCTATATGTTAGCTGCTTACAAAAAAATGTTCTTTGGTGAAGTTACAATTGAAGAGAACAAAAATCTTCCAGATGTAAATAAAAGAGAGCTTGTAGCTTTAATACCTTTAGTGATTATCACTATTTGGTTAGGTATTTACCCTAAACCAGTATTAGCACCAATCAATAACAGTGTTGAATCTGTTATTCAACTAATGCATGATAAATCTATTACAGATGATGCTAAAACTAGAATTCATAATCTTGAAAAAGATAGAACTTCTACACAGGAGGCACACTAATGTTAGAGCCTATAAATATCTCTTTAGAGTCATTAAATTTAATGACTCTAGCACCGATGTTAATCCCAATAGTTGGTGCGTTATTAATCTTAGTTGTTGATATGATTAAGGGTGGTTTAGATAAATCACTATATGTAATGTTAAGTCTTCTTTTCTTAGCAATGGATTTTGCTTCACTTCTTGGAGCTGCTGGTATATTCTCTCAAGAGGGAACTGTTACAGGTGTTTTTGATGTTATGTTGATAGATGGTTTAGCTATTTTAGCTCAATTTATTATAGTTGGTGCTTCTATGCTATTTATACCATTATCATTAACTTCAAAAAGATTCCACGAATTTTCATATCCTGAATTTTTCGCACTTTTCCTATTTATGACTGCTGGTTTCCAATTTATGGTAGCAACAGATAACTTAATCCTTATCTTTGTTGGTTTAGAGACTGCTTCTTTAGCACTTTATACTCTAATCGCTATGCACAACCGTGATAAATCATTTGAAGCAGCTGTAAAATATTTTACAATGGGTGCTTTAGCAGCTGGTTTTTACTCTTTTGGTTCAATGGTATTTTATGCCCTTACAGGTACAATCGAAATCAACCAAATCGCAACAGTATTAGCAGCAAATAACTATGCTGATATCGGTTATGTTTTAATCGCAGTTGTATTTATGTTAGCTTCACTTGGATTTAAAGTTTCTTTAGTTCCATTCCATACTTGGGCTCCTGATGTTTATGAGGGTGCTTCAGCTTCTATGGCTGGTTTTATGTCAATCGTTCCAAAAATCGCAGCATTTGTTGTAATTATGAGACTATTTGAGTTCTTAATCCATAGTGGTGTTGTTTGGTTAGAGGTTATCCTTTATATCATCGTTGTATTAACTATGACAATGGCAAATATTTGGGCATTAGTTCAAACTGATGTTAAAAGAATGTTAGCTTATAGTTCAATTTCACACGCTGGTTTTGTTATGGCTGCTATCTTAATCGGTACTACTCAATCAAACTCTGCTCTATTCTTATACTGGGTTTTATTTAGTTTTACTAACCTTGGTTCATTTAGTATGTTATGGATATCTCGTCAAAAGCATCTTCCAGCACATCAACAATCAGACCACAGTTATGACAAATTTGCTGGTATGATTAAAACAGCTCCAGTAGCTGCTACGATTATGGGTCTATTTATGTTAAGTTTAGCTGGTTTACCACCATTTGCTCTATTTTGGGGTAAAATGTATATGATTAGTTCAGCTGTTACAGGTGGTTATACTGTTTTAGCTCTTATCATGGCACTTAACTCTGCTATCGCTGGTTATTACTATCTTAAACTTATCGTTTATATGTTTATGAAAGATCCAGTTGTTGGTGCTGATGGTGAGGTTTATGTTGCTAATGCTACTTTAGCTCTTAAATCTATCATCGGTTTTGCTGCTGTTGGTACTATATTCGCATTTGTTGCTCTTAACCCTCTTTTAGAGTTTATTACAGCATTTGTTTATAACAGCGGATATTAATCTTATAAACTAAGTAGGGAAAGGTAATTTGTTTAAATTTTTACTCCTAACCCTACTCTCCATAAATCTCTTTTCACTTGAGATCTCTATCTTAAGTGCTAAAGAGAGATATACAAAATACTCCACATTACATATTAAAGATGAGAATCGCTTCTCTTGTAAAGAGATAAAAGATGACTTTGAAGTTGTAACAAAAATCATCTGCTCTTTTTCAAAACAACCATCAAGTAAATTTGAGAATCTACAAAATGATTTCTTTAGTGTAACCTCTGTAAATAAAAAAAGTACCTTTTTTATTGTGATTAAACCTTTTGAAAAAATAAAACTTTTCCCTATGATATTTAATTTCACTAAAGATGATACTGTATTTAATGGTGATGTTAAACTAGCTTCACATTGGATGATTATTGGATATAAAGAGAAACTACCATATATAAAACAAGATAAGACTCCTGAGATTGGAATCAACTTCCCATTTCAACTAAAGAAAAAAGCTTTACCATTTGTTGGTGGGTTAGATCTAAAAGGGAATCCTGTTTATATTAAAGAGGTACAAGATGTATCAGACTATCTAAAAATAAAAAAACTATACGCTTCAAAAAAGTATGAAAAATGTTTAGCACTAATAAATGAGATAACAACAAAATATCCAAACTCACTTTTTAATTCTGAGTTTTTATTTTATAAGATCAGAGTATATGCTAAGATGAAAAACTATGATGAGATTATAGATTTAGCAAAAATCTACATCAGAGAGTATTCATCAGATGAAAATATCCCTGAAGTTTTAGCACTTATAGCAAATAGCTACTCTAAGATAGGTCTAAATGTTGATGCTGATTATTTCTTTGATAGAATCTTCAATGAACATAAGGATTCTGTATATGCTAAATGGGCTTATATATATAAAGGTGAGATGTTAGAAGATTCTGGAAATACAGAAAAAGCGTTGTCATTTTATAAAAAAGCATTGTTAGAATCTAACAATATAGAGGTAGCATCAACTGCTGCTTATAGATTGGCTCAGTTTAATCTATCTGCGGGGCATAAAAAGAAAGCATCTGAATATGCTATGAAGATAGTAAAAGCTAAACCAACATTTTTTATGAATGAGTATAAAGCATCTAAAGAGATGATGGAGGGGTTTGCTGAAGAGGAGGAGTATGCTACTGCTGCTGCTATCGCTAATGCTTTACTAATAACAATAGATAAAAAACATGATGACCATGAAAAACTTCTATACCAAAAAGCTATCTGGTTAAGTAAAACAGATAAAAAACAAGAAGCACTTGATGTGATAAACTCTTACCTAAAAGAGTATCAATATGGATACTATGTAGATGAGCTTCAAACAGTTAAAGATTCCCTTTTCTTTGATACAACAGATAGTAATTTAACAACCAAATTAACTCACTACGATGAGCTAATAAAAACTTATCAAAACGATTCTATTGGTGAGAGAGCTATCTATGAAAAAGCAAAACTTTTACTGAAAAACAAGATGTATAAAGATGTACTAAAATTTAAAGACTCTATCTTAGCTTTAGATGATGAAAAATATAGTGATACAAAAGAGATAATCAAAGAGGCTGCTATTGGAACTATGAAAGAATCTCTAAATAAAAAAGAGTGTGAAAATGTTATAAATATATCTGCTGATTATAATATTACTCTGTCAAATGATTGGGATGATGGTATATATGAGTGTGCTATGATGGGTGGAGATTTCAGGCTATCTAAAAAAATAGCTAGTAGAAATCTAAAATCTAATGATTTAGAGTTAAGAAAAAAATGGCTATATAGATATATAAAAGTTGATTTTGAGACTGGAAATTATAGTGAAATATTAGATGCTTCAAAAGAGCTTATAACACTTATAAAAGATGATAAAAATAGCCCTTATAAAGATATTTATAGATATATTTTTGATACATATCAAAGATTAGAGAATAAAGATAAAATGCTTGATGCTATACTAAAAATTGAACAAGTATTTGGAATCACATATAAAGATATAGATAGATTTGTTAGTATGATAGCTGTTGCTAGAGAGAAAAGAGATAATAATATGTTAATTAAATTCGCATCTCAAGTTATGAAAATGCAAAGAAGATCATCATCTTATGCTCAAAGCCCTTATGTTGAGTTTACTCTATATCAAGCATATATAAATAATGAACAATTTGAAGATGCTCTTAGAGTTATAAAATCTTTAGATAAAAGAGATTTAACAAAACAGCAAAGAGCTAGACAAAAGTATCTTTTAGGGAATATTTACACAAAACTTTGGAGAGAGGATGAAGCAAGAGTTGCTTATCAACAATCGATAGATGCCGATGCTACATCATCTTGGGCAAAATTAGCTAAAGATGCTAAAGGGATTTAATAGCAATTAAATACTATAATCCCTTTATGAATTTATTATCTGCTAAAAACCTATCACATACATTTGAATATGAACTATTTAGCGATATATCTTTTGAACTAAACGCAAAAGAATCTATCGCAATTATCGGAATTAGTGGAAGTGGAAAATCAACACTTTTACATATACTATCTACACTATTAAAAGCTGATAAAGGTGAAGTTTATCTATTTGATGAAGATATATCAAAACTAAATAAAAAAAGAGTCTCTCAAATAAAAAGAGATAATTTGGGTTTAGTTTTTCAATCACACTACCTTTTTAAAGGGTTTAGTGCTTATGAAAATTTAGAACTATCTGCTATCTTATCTAAAAATAGTATAGATGATACTCTTCTCAAAAAATTAAATATTTACGATTCTATGAATCAAAAAGTGACTGAATTATCTGGTGGTCAACAACAAAGAGTATCTATCGCTAGAGTTTTAACAAAAAAACCACGCATAATCTTCGCAGATGAACCAACTGGAAATTTAGATAAAACAACAGCTTCAACAGTTATGGATCTGTTTTTTGAATATGTAGAGGAGAACAACGCTGGATTAGTTCTAGTAACACATGATGAAAATCTAGCACATAGATGCCAAAAAGTTTTTAGATTAGAAAATAAAAGGTTAGTACAAATAAAATGATGAACTGGGCTGGGATTTTTACCGATACTTATATTGTTGGTTTTATACTCCTTTTTTTCCGTTTTTCTGCTCTATTTATGGCTACACCTATATTTTCACACCAAAGTATCCCAGTGACACTTAAACCTGCTATGGCATTTTTTTTTAGTATAGCTTTTTATTCATCTATGCCACCTCTTAGTATCCCTATAAATGTACCTAGTATTGTGATGGCGATTTTGAGTGAACTTCTATTTGGTTTAGCTATCGGTCTTATTTTACAAATCACTTATGAGATCATCAGTTTTGCTGGTGGGATGATCTCATTTATGATGGGTTTCTCTATGGCTAGTGCTATCGACCCACAATCTGGTGTCTCTATGCCAATCATCTCACAATTTTTATCATTGATGGCTTTAATGGTACTTTTTAGTGTAGATCTCCACCATTGGATACTTCTATTTATAGATAACTCACTTAGAACTATACCTTTGGGTGGTTTTATTATCACAAAAGAGTTTTTTAGTTACACAGTTAAAGCAACATCAAATATGTTTTTAGTTGGTTTAACTATCTCGTTTCCTATTATCGCTCTATCTTGGTTAGCAGATATAATATTTGGTATGCTTATGAAAACAATGCCTCAATTCAACCTACTTGTTATAGGTTTTCCTATAAAAATTATGGTATCTTTTTCTGTTTTAATAGCTATATTTACAGCAATAATGTTGATACTAAAAAATAATATGTTAGAAGCTTTTAACCAATTAGAGATGTTTTTTTAGTTTTTTAGGGTACAATAACAAAAAGAATGCTCAATCTTCATTAAAGGAATTTAGGTGAAAATATTACTTTTAAATGATAATCCAGTTGTCAATAAGTTAGTAACACTAAGTGCTCAAAAAACTTCTGACTCGTTAGATGTTGCTACAAACATAGATGAAGTTAACGGGGGTGATTATGATCTAATTGTAGTAGATGATACACTTTATGACGATGAGCTATTTCAAACATTAAAAGATAAAGTAGCATATAAAAAATCTTTATATATATATTCAAGAGGTTCTGAACCTGTTGATAGTTTTGATAATACACTAAAAAAACCTTTTTTACCAACTGATTTAGTTGAACTGTTTTCGATTATAGGAAAAGCAACTAAAGAGGATGTTACCCCATCTGATACAGAGTTTATAAATGATGATATGGATATAGATATGGATGATGATATATCAATCGAAGATCCAGGATTTGATGATATGGATGATGACCTCTCACTAGATGATTCAGATTTAGACGAACTTGATGGTTTTTCATTAGATGATTCTGATGTAGATTCTATGGATGATGAAATATCTTTTGATAGTGATGATTCTGATTTAGGTGAACTTTCTCTTGATGAGATTGAAGATGAACTATCTTTAGATGATGATTTAGATGATGAGATTGAA